>JAKSRN010000133.1 GCA_024403585.1 Lachnospiraceae bacterium
TCCTCTTTTTCATCTCCCTGCATGAAGATGCAGTAAGACTGGGCATCCCCTCGTCCGACACGGCCACGCAGCTGGTGGAGCTGGGCAAGACCGAAGCGCTCGGCATTTTCAATCATCATGACGGTGGCGTTGGGAACATTTACCCCGACTTCCACAACGGTGGTGGAGACCAGGATCTGGATCTCATTCTCTGCGAATGCCTTCATCACCGCATCCTTCTCTGCCGCCTTCATCCGGCCATGCAGCAGCGCAATGCCAACCTCTTTTGGAAAATGCTTCTTCAGCCTCTCACTGTACTCCAGCACGTTCTCACAGGCGATCTCTTCGTTTGGCTCTACCATCGGACAGATCACATAGACCTGATGTCCTGCCTGGATCTCCTTCTGCATAAAGCGATAGGCATTAGGCCGGTAGGAAGTACCCACTACACAGTTTTTGATGGGTTTTCTTCGGGCCGGCAGTTCATCCAGAATGGAGATATCCAGGTCTCCATAGAGAATGATGGCCAGGGTTCGCGGGATCGGTGTGGCACTCATGACCAGAACATTTGGCGGGTAGCCTTTTTCCGAAAGCATGTTTCTCTGGCGGACACCGAATCTGTGCTGCTCATCCGTGATGACCAGTCCTAAGTTCTTGTACTGCACCGTCTGCTGGATCAGGGCATGGGTGCCTATGATCATGCCTGCATAGCCGCAGGCAATCTTTTCATTGATCTCTCTTTTTTCTTTTGGGGTGCAGCTGCCCTTCAGAAGGACAGGGTGCACATCTGTCAGGCCATTCTCTTCCAGCAACTTAAGAAGTGCCTCATAATGCTGATTGGCCAGCACCTCTGTCGGAACCATTAGTGCACTCTGGTAGCCGTTCTCCCACATCATGATCATGGCCAGGAAGGCGAGGATGGTTTTTCCGCTTCCTACGTCTCCCTGAATGAGGCGGTTCATGAGAGAAGAACCTTTCAGGTCATTCTCCAGCTCATTCCACACCTGCATCTGCCCTCTGGTCAGCCGGTAAGGCAGGTTCTCGATCACTTCTTCTGTTTTCCAGACTGCTTTTGCCGGAAAATGATTCTCCTGCTGCACACCATGCTCTTTCATTCTTGCCAGCGTCAGCATGAAGAAAAAGAACTCGTCAAAGACAAGACGGCTTCTGGCCTCCAGAAGCGCCTCCTCATTCTCCGGAAAATGAATGCTGTTGATGGCAAAATTGATATCGGCGAGCCCCAGACGTTCCCGGATCTCAAAGGGAAGATATTCCTTTTCCAGGGCACGCTGAGATAGCAGCTGGGTCACAGCCTTGCAGACTGCTTTGTTGGTGAGGCCGGAGGTGAGGGCGTAGACAGGAAGCATTTTACCCTGCATGCCCTCATAAGCCGCCATGGAGTAGATTTCCGGATGTTCCATCAGGCGGCGGTTGTTCTTCAGGATGACCTTGCCGCGGAAGACAAAACGGCTGCCCCTTTTCAGGGTACTGCGTAAAAAAGGCATATGAAACCATATGATCTGCAACTGGCCGGTGGCATCTTCTAAATTCAGCACCGTCACTGCTTTGGCTCCGCCGCCTGAGACAGAGGGAGCCTTGGTAATCGTTCCATACACCGCTTGTTTCTCATTGATTCGTACCTGACCTAACGGTACTGCTTTTTCGAAGGAATCGTATTCTCTCGGATAATAATGAAGAAGCTGATTGAGAGTGCCGACGCCGACTCTCTCAAACAGCTTTTCTGTCTTTTCGCCGATTCCTTTCAATTCACGTAAAGAATCTTTGCTCATTATAAAACTAACCGATTATTCCACGGAAATAATACAATAGTAGATTGGCTGTCCGCCACAGTTTACTTCAACATCACAGTCAGGATATTTGTCTGCGATCTCATCGCCGAAGGCAGATGCATCTTCCTCAGAGAAGTCCTCACCGTAGTAGATGCTGATCAGGCTGCTGTCCTCAGTCAGCATAGCCTCGATGGCTTTGGCAGAAACCTCTGCAATGTCCTGTCCAACACCGATGATGCCATGATCGCCAACAGCCATGATGTCACCCTTGTGGATCTCAATGTCGTCAATGCAGGTATCTCTTACTGCATAAGTAATGGAACCTGTAGCAACTGTTGTGATGGCTTCGTTCATTGCAGCCTCATTGTCCTCTACAGAAGCTTCCGGATCATAACTGATCATGGCTGTTACGCACTGTGGAGCTGTCTTGGAAGGGATTACAATGATATTCTTATCCTCTACCAGATCCTTTGCCTGGTTTGCAGCGAGGATGATGTTTTTGTTGTTCGGGAATACGAAGACGTTCTTCGCATTCACTTTCTCGATGGCATTCAGCATGTCCTCAGTACTTGGGTTCATGGTCTGGCCGCCCTCGATGAGGTAGTCAACATTCAGGCCTTTGAAGATCTCAGCAAATCCGTCACCAACAGAAACACTGATGAATCCAACTTCTTTAGCCGGCTCAGCCTTCTTGGCAGCAGCCTGCTGTGCAGCTACTTTCTCAGCATCTTTGATGACACGCTCCTGATGCTCCTCACGCATGTTGTCGATCTTCATGCGGGTCAGTGCACCGAAGGTCAGAGCCTTCTGGATCGCAAGACCAGGATCATTGGTATGTACATGCACTTTTACGATCTCGTCGTCAGCAACAACTACCAGAGAATCACCCAGGGAAAGCAGATACTCTTTGAATTCAGCCTCCTGCTCCTCTGTGATCGGATTGTTCAGCATAATGATAAACTCAGTACAGTAACCGAATTTGATCTCTTCTTCTGTCTCTTTGCTGATCTTAACAAACTCAGATCCGCTCTTCTCCTGCTCAAAGTTCAGGTCGATCTCTTTACCACAGAATGCGTCAAATGCACCCTGGCATACAGTGATGAGACCCTGTCCGCCGGAATCCACTACGCCAGCCTCTTTCAGTACAGGAAGCATCTCCGGTGTCTGAGACAGAACATATTCGCCATGCTCCAGTACAGCTTTGAGGAAGTCCTCTAAAGGCATCTCCTCCTCAGAGAGCTCCATTGCCTTATCAGCAATACCTTTGGCAACAGTCAGGATTGTACCTTCCTTTGGTTTCATAACTGCCTTGTAAGCAGTCTCAGTAGCTTTTACAAGAGCATCTGCAATAGCAGGTGCATCTGCAGACTCAACCTCACGGATGGATTTTGTAAATCCTCTGAGAAGCTGAGACAGGATAACACCAGAGTTACCTCTTGCTCCTCTAAGAGATCCGGAAGAGATTGCCTTAGCAAGAGAATTCATGCTGATCTCCTGCAGATTATTCACCTCTTTGACAGCTGACATAATCGTCATTGTCATATTGGTACCTGTATCGCCATCCGGTACAGGGAAAACATTCAGTTCATTGATCCACTCTTTTTTCACCTCAAGATTCTTGGCACCAGCCAGAAACATCTTTGAAAGAAGAACGGCATCGATTGTATTAACAGACACGATAAGTATCCTCCTATTCTATATCAGTCTATAACTCGAACGCCCTCTACAAGAATGCGAACATTGTCTACTTCCATTCCTGTAAACTCTTCAACTTTATATTTAATGCTGTCAATCAGATTAAGCGAAACAGCCGAAATGCTGACACCATATGCCACGATCACATGAAAATCGATGGAGATCTTGTTATCTTCGATTCCGACATTGATACCCTGTTTGATATTATCGCGTTTAAGCAGCTTAACAATGCCTTCTTTCATGTTCACAGCTGCCATACCCACGATTCCGAAACACTCAACCGCAACAGAACCTGCATAAGTAGCAATGACATCTGAATTAATAACAATCTCACCATATTCAGTGCTTACTCTAGCTTTCATGTCATTCACTCCTTCCTTAAAAATAGTTTATATCTGTATCTTTTGATTTATTCTTTAAACATGGTAAATTTATACAGACTTACATATAGTATAACCGATTTAGTTTGAAAATGAAATAAAAAAATGTGCAAAATGGTTTTCAGTAATTTTTATTTATTTTCCACTTGCCAAACCCGGTTTCATCTGTTAGAATAACTTGTGTTGCGAGCCTTGATTGAATTGGCTCAATTATTTTTCATTGGAGGTGCAGTTATGGCAAAATGTGCAATCTGCGAAAAAGGCGTTTACTTTGGTAACAACGTGAGCCATTCTCATAGAAGATCTAATAGAATGTGGAAATCAAACGTAAAGTCTGTTCGTGTAAAAACTGAAGGCGGAAACCAGAGAATGTACGTATGTACTTCCTGCTTAAGAGACGGCAAAGTTGAGCGTGCTTAATCTGTGTTTCAAAACTGAAGTGTGATTACAAAGAGAATTGTCGATGGCAATTCTCTTTTTTCACGTTCAGGCAAAAAAGAAGTCTTCGCAACCGCGAAGACTTCTTTTTTGCTCAATCATAGGTTTGAACTTCCCGATTCTCACTCCGCTGTATTCTCAGCCTCATAGATCATCTCTTCCACATCATCCAGTGTCACTTCGTCATCACCCTTCTTTGTAAAGCGGTTGATGAGATCCGGCACCATATCCAGCACCTTGGATACAGCATCCTGGCTCTTAACACTGACCATACGGATTCCGTTGCCGTTGATTACCAGAATCGCACTTGGTGAGATCTTTGAAAACATTCCGCCACTGGCTTTCTGTTTTGCATTCTCTCCTAAAGCTCCTGCTCCGACTCCAAAGGACACATCTGCCAGCGGAAGAAGAATGTTATCTCCTGCGTAGATTGGTTCTCCCACAACAGTCTTTGTGGTAAGAAATCCGTCCATTCCCTTCAGCAGAGATTCTACGGTTGAATTAAATGAATTTTTTTCAGCCATTATTATGCCTCCTTACGTCGTACTTTTTTTATTAAACGGCGAACCTGTTTATTCAACAGGATCTTCACTCCATGGAACAACAGCACGATCAATCTGATCCTGCCCTTTAATACCAGATTACAATTCAATAGAGATTCTTCAAAATCCGGACTGATCAACAGATCCTTCGGTAGGATCGGATAGATGGATGCCAGCATCGCCAGAATCTCTCCTGTGGAAGCGGGATCTCCCGTTCCGTATTCAACACTGCCCTTCAGCTTGTATGGCAGTATATGTTTTATAATTGCAAGGATCTCTTTCTTCGCAACAAAAAATACATCCTTAAACATTTTTGACTGAAGAAGGTCCAGTCCCCACTTTGTCTTGTCCGCAAGACTTTCCGCCTTATCGGACACAGCCTCAACCTTATTTTCTATTGTCTCGATGATATTCGAAACTTTTTCCGGAAGACCGAACAGGATCTCGATTACATGGGCGATCTTTTCAAAGATACCTCTGATCTTCTCACCAAGACTCTTCTTTGGTGCTTCTTGAGTTTCCTCAATCGGAGTTGCGGTTTCTGTCTCAGCCAAAGCCTCGACCGGTTTCTCACCTGGATTCTCGACTGATGTTCCAGCCAGAGACTCTGCAGATGTATCTGCCGAATCCTCCGCAGATGCTTCACCTGACTTCATACCAGATCCCGCTGCTGTATCCTCATCAAACGTCTCACCCGACTTCTCG
>JAKSRN010000134.1 GCA_024403585.1 Lachnospiraceae bacterium
AGCAGAGGCAGCTGAAGAGGTTGCTGAGGCTGCAGAGGAGACAGCAGAAGCTGCTGAGTAAGCTGCAATAATATAATCAATCAGACAAGAAGAGACCTGCGTTATTACGTGGGTCTTTTTTCGTTCTTTTTTCGTGATTTAATAAAATTGCAACATTTTCTTTAAAGGAATGTCTTTGGTCTGTGATAGAATGTTGGAAATATTATGAAAAAGGAGTGGAATTATATGTTTAAGAGACGATTAGCGGCAATTCTTTCTGCTGCAATGGTTTTTACAACAGTGGCTCCATATGCAGCATTTGCAGATGATGAGACAGGAATCACTTCTGTATCGGTTGAAGAAGATGCTTCCGAATCAGAAGATGCCACAATTGAAGATAAAGAGCTTTCCACAGATACTACAGAAGAAACAGTGGATAAGACAGAATCCGATGAAGAGGAGACTGGTGCAGAAGAGTCCAAAACAGAATCGGAGGAGGAGCCTGCTGAAGAGGAAAAAACAGAGGAAGAAAAGCCTGTTGTTACTCCGGGGATCAAGGCTGAGCTGAATGAAGATGAGACAAAGATCCTGATCACAGCCACAGGTATTGATGAGAATGCTACCAATGTTGTATTCCCAACCTGGAGTGCAAAAAACGGACAGGACGATCTTGAATGGGTGAAAGGTGTGAAACAGGAGGACGGTACCTATACTGCAGAGGTTATCGTGAAAAAACATAAATCTGTCGGTACATATTTCATCCATTGCTATCAGACCGTAGCAGGAAAACAGACCTTCTTTGCAAAAGACGAAGTTGAATTGACAGCACCTTCTGGAACCGTACTGGTTGAGAATCTGGATGAGGTGAAAGGGCATTTTACAGTAAGGATCACTGATCTGAATGTACCTTCCGGAATCGTGAAATTAGAGGTTCCGACCTGGGGTGATGAAAGCGGACAGAACGATCTGGTATGGCATCAGGCTGTAAAAGACGGTGAGGATTATACAGTAGAGGTTGATGCAAACCAGCATCTTTATGAGAATGGTCTTTATCAGATCCATTGTTATGTAATTGACGGTAACGGTAATCAGTCTTTCATCGATAAAACTACTGCAACACTGAACCTGGAGACAGGTATGAAGGCAGAACTCAGTGAAGATGAGAAAACCATCAAAGTTACTGCGATCGGAATCAATTCTGCAGCTACCAATGTAGTATTCCCGACCTGGAGTACAAAGAACGGTCAGGATGATCTGAAGTGGATCAACGGAACCAAAGTGAACCCAAGAACATGGGTTGCTGATATCCCGGTAAAAGGTCATAAAGATCCGGGTGAGTATCAGATCCATTGTTATCAGACCGCAGCAGGAAAACAGACCTTTTTTGCTAAGGATTTTGTGAATGTAACAGCAGCAACCGGAACAGTCGCTGCAGCAACTCCGGATCCTGAGACAGGAGCATTCGAAGTATCTGTTTCAGATCTGAACGCACCTGCTGGCGTGAAAGAAGTAGTTTTCGCTGTATGGGGCAGTGCCGATGGTCAGAATGATCTGGTATGGCATACCGGTGTGAAAAAAGGTGATTCTTATGTTGCAACAGTTACTCCTGGTCAGCATAAGTTTGAAGATGGTATCTACAATGTTCACTGTTATGTGAAAGATACAAACGATATTCAGGTATTCGCAGGAGCAGCAACTCCTGAGGTTACTCTGAAAGAGGGTCTTACTGCAGTTGTATCTGCAGATCAGAAGACTGCTCAGATCCAGTATATCGGACCAAAAGCAAAAGAAGCTTTGAAGGTTGCGGTATGGAGTAATAAGGGAAGTCAGGATGACCTGGTATGGTACAACATGACTCAGAACGGCAACGGAGCAACCGTATCTGTTCCGATCAGTAACCACAAAACTGAGGGCGAATATCCGGTACACCTTTATACAAAAGCAAATAAGTTTGTTGATAAGACATCCTTCGAGATCGATCCGATCGGTTCTGCAACTGTTACAGTTTCAGCGCTGAACGGAAATAAAGGTACATTCAAGGTTACAATTTCCGGACTGTCAACACCATCCGGTGTTTCAAAAGTTTCTGTTCCTGTATGGCCAAACGGTGATCAGAGTAAGATCAACTGGTATACAGCTACAAAATCCGGTGATAACTACGTGGCAACTGTTTCTGTTGACAAACATAAAAATACCTTTGGCCGTTTTGATGTCCATGTATACGGATATGCAAATAACGGTGTGAATGGATTTGTAGGAGCTACTACAGCAGAGCTGAAAGCTGATCGATATGTCTACTCTGAGAAGACAGGAACTTATACTACACGTGTATGGATCCTGAATCCAGGAACAGACGCAACAGGAGTTACTTTCAAAGCATGGAGTAACAGCAACGGTCAGGATGATGTTGTTTCTTACACAGGCGTGAAGAGCGGCGACAATTACTATGCTGATATCAAGAGTGCAAAACATAAACACGGTGGAAACTACACAACAGAGGTTTATGTAAATGCAAACGGTTCTTCTGCACTGGCTGGAACTGCAAGCTTCTCCATGCCAAAAGAGGGCGAGGCTAAGAACCAGCAGATGTACAATTATGCACAGGGATTCTCCAGTGATACAGAGTATCTGATCCTTGTAAACCGTGCTCTTCACAGAGTTGCTGTTTACCAGGGATCTCACAACAACTGGAAAGAGATCAAATACTGGCCATGTGTAGTTGGAAAACCATCTACTCCTACACCTACAGGAACCTATAAGATCAAAGGTCGTTTCAATTACTTCGGTGATGGACATCTTTGCTGGTGGTGTACACAGATTGAGGGATACTATTACTTCCATACTGTTATCTACTATACAGATGTAGCACCGATCAGAATCCTTGACGGAACTATGGATGCAGCTGCATCTATGGGATGTATCCGTCTGGACGAGCCTAATGCAAGATGGATCTATACAACCGTTCCAAGAGGAACTACCGTACATATCTACAACTAATCACATAATCGGCTTTTAATCAGGTGCAGTCTCATGGTTCTCATGAGACTGCACCTTTCTTCGTTTTCCTTTGGTTTCGCTTTGTGCTATAATGTTTTCATCTTAGAAACAGAAGGTGAGATAACAATATGATATGGTTTTTGATAGCAACAGTATGTGTTGTATATTTCATGGCGGTAGCCGTGTATTCCGGTCTGGAATCCAAATTTCATCTGATCTGGCTTGGGCTGGCTCTGCTGGCCACTTTTTTTGGCGTGCTGGAGGATCAGAACGCCAAAAGGATGATCCGCATTCCGATGGCAGGCTTCATCCTGATCTACGTGTTGTGGATTGCAGCGATTCTGCTGGTCATCCTCCTTGTTCTCCGCATTGTGAAAGAAGGAAGAGATACTTCCGGTCCCGGAGCAGAGTATCTGATCGTTCTTGGGGCACATATTAACGGAGACGTCGTTTCCAGGGCATTGCAGAATCGGTTGGATACAGCCGTTCGTTATTATCGGGAAAATCCGGATACAAAACTGATCCTTTCCGGAGGAAAGGGGCCTGGCGAAGATATCACAGAGGCGCAGGCAATGCGGGAATATCTTCTGCAAAAAGGGGTTCCGGAAGAGAGCATTCTGACGGAGGAGCAGTCCTTCAATACAGAAGAGAACATTGTGAACTGCAGAAAGCTGGCTGAACGGGATGACAAAAAGCTGATCATCGTCACAAACCGTTTTCACCTCAGCAGGGCGATCAGAATCTGTAAAAAACAGGGAATCACGCAGGTGGAAGGCTTGCCTGCAGAAGATGATCCGATCATGATCCCGAGCTATTATCTGAGGGAAGTGCTGGCGACTCTGGATTATCAGAGAAAGAAGAAAATATAACCAAAAAGAGAGATCTCCCTCCTCTTCAGGTGGGGGAAAGAACAACTATTCTTAGGGAGGGTCTGTTATGGATAATTATGATGCACTGAAATGGAAGACTACCGGGAAGGAAAGAATCCTGCACACACCGGTATATGATGTATACAGTCAGAAAGAAGTGGCTGCAAACGGACTGGAAGGTACTTACGTCGCTATTGATGCCCCGGACTGGGTAGTCGTGGTAGCGATCCATGAGGGGAAATTTATCCTTGTGCGTCAGTGGAGACATGGGGAGGATAAGGTGACACTGGAGTTTCCGGGAGGAGTTGCCGATCCGGGCGAAGAGGCAGTTACAACGGCATTACGGGAGCTGGAAGAGGAGACAGGCTATAAGGCAGGTAAGATCACCTGTCTCGGTCGTGTGAGCTCAAATCCGGCGCTCTTTAAGAACCATTTCTCTGTATTCCTGGCAGAGGATCTGGTACAGACAGGAGAGCAGCATCTGGATGAGGATGAACTTCTTCGGTATGAGGAGCATCCGGTGGAAGAGATCATCAGCCGGTTTGGTGATGAGGAACTGACCCATGCTTATATGGGAACGGCACTGATGATGTATCTGCGGCATATCCACCAGAAATAATGATATTTGAAAGGAGACAATATGGTATTCGAAACATGGTTTTATGAAGTGATCTCCATTGATGGAGATTATGCAAATCTGAAGAGAACAGATGAGGAATCAGACGAGATCAAGATGGTAGCGAGGGCTTTACTGCCACCTGAAATCTGTGAAGGAAGCAAGCTGAAATATGAGATGCTGCAATATGAAATAATCTGACGTTTACGGTTAAAAAAATGCATAAAAAAAATAGGCATTTTCCATATTCATTGGAGAAAAAGACAAATTGTACAGGAATTGATACATCGTAATTGACCCTGTTGTCTTTCTATTGTATTATGTTATACGGTTAGTTTGCACGATATGATTTATAAGTATATCGGCCCTTTAAAGCAGGCTATAGTGTATTATAAGATTTAAAGAAAAGAGGTAATGGAAAGATGGCAACTATCGATTTAACAAAGTATGGCATCACTGGAACTACCGAGATCGTTTATAATCCTTCATACGAGATGTTATTCGAGGAGGAGACAAAAGCAGGTCTTGAGGGCTATGAGATTGGAACAAACACTGAGCTGGATACTGTAAACGTAATGACAGGTATCTTCACAGGCCGTTCTCCTAAAGACAAATACATCGTTATGGATGAGAACTCCAAAGATACAGTATGGTGGACAACAGACGAGTACAAGAACGACAACCATCCAATGAGCGAGGATGTTTGGGCAACAGTTAAAGATATCGCTAAGAACGAGCTCTGCAACAAGAGACTGTTCGTAGTAGATGCTTTCTGTGGTGCAAACGCTGATACTCGTATGGCAATCCGTTTCATCGTAGAGGTTGCTTGGCAGGCACACTTCGTAAAGAACATGTTCATCATCCCAACAGATGCTGAGCTTGAGACTTTCGAGCCTGACTTCGTTGTATACAATGCTTCTAAAGCAAAAGTTGAGAACTACACTGAGCTTGGTCTGAACTCTGAGACATGTGTAGCATTCAACATCACATCCCGTGAGCAGGTTATCATCAACACATGGTACGGCGGCGAGATGAA
>JAKSRN010000135.1 GCA_024403585.1 Lachnospiraceae bacterium
GAACCAGAGGTCTTTATTACCGGAATGTGGAAATTCCCATCGACACAGACAGTGAGGGGTTCCATCTGATCACCAGAATCCAGGATGAAGCGCACCGCTTTGCGATCGAATACCACCGTCTCTTAAGAAGTAAGGGACAGGTGCATTCTGTGCTGGATGATATCCCGCATGTGGGACCGGCAAGAAGAAAAGAACTGATGAAACATTTTCAGAGTCTGGATGCCATGAAAGAGGCGTCTGTGGAGGAACTGAAGCAGCTTTCCACCATGAACGAGCAGGCAGCCCGATCTGTTTATGAATATCTACATAAAAATGAAGTGCGAGAGAGGAAAGAAAGGGAATACAATGCAAAAGAAGAGAATTAATCTTGAAAAAATGGCGCAGGAGATGAAACTGAACAATGCGACACCGGATATTGACCTTGCCGGTAAATTTATCACAGTTCCGGCACTGAATCGTCCGGCTCTTCAGCTTACCGGTTACTATGAGCATTTTGAAAAAGAACGTATTCAGGTAATCGGATATGTTGAGTATACTTATCTGGAGGATCTGGGCGGAGAGAAGAAATATGAGTCCTATGAGGCTCTGATCTCCAAAGGAATCCCATGTGTGATCTTTACAACAGAGGTGCTTCCGGATGAAAGAATGCTTGAGATCGCTCAGAAATACGATATACCTACTTTTACAACCTCAAGAAGTACCTCTTCCTTCTCTTCTGAGCTGATGCGCTGGCTTGGTGTGCAGCTGGCTCCGACTATTTCTATTCACGGCGTTCTCGTAGACGTTATGGGTGAAGGTATCCTGATCATGGGTGAGAGTGGAATCGGTAAATCTGAGGCTGCTCTGGAGCTGGTTAAACGTGGACACCGTCTGGTAAGTGATGACGTTGTAGAGATCAGCCGTGTGTCTGAGGTAACACTGGTTGGATCAGCGCCTGATATTACAAGACATTTTATTGAGCTTCGTGGTATCGGTATTATTGATGTTAAGACCCTGTTCGGTATTCAGAGTGTTGAGAATACCAAATCGATCGATCTGGTCATTCAGCTGGAGGATTGGAATAAAGACAAGGAATACGACCGTATGGGACTGGAAGCACAGTATACTGAGTTCCTGGGCAACAAGGTTGTATGCCATACACTTCCAGTACGCCCTGGCCGTAACCTTGCAATTATCGTAGAAACTGCGGCGATTAACCACAGACAGAAAAAGATGGGTTACAATGCTGCAAAAGAGCTGTACCGCCGTGTGCAGGAGAATCTTCAGATGAAGAGAGACTTCTAAAAACAGATCAGGAGAGACGTAAAAAAGAGCACTGAAAACGATTTGGTTTCAGTGCTCTTTTTTTCTGTATCGATTGGATTGAATCAGGGTTCTTCTAAAGCGTATGCCTGCGGAACCTCTCCTTCCTGTGCTGGTTCTTCCGGAGGCGGAGCGTCAGGGTTTTCTTCCGGGTTGCCTTCCGGATTCTCCTCCGGTTCCGGAGTTGGTGTTGCCGTCGGCGTTGGAGTAGCGGACGGAGTAGCAGATGGTGTCGGTGTAGGAGTTGGCACCGGCTTGCAGGCTCTGCAGGTTTCTGACGGGCGATTGAACTGGTCATAATATTCCATGACTCTTTCGCAACCCTCTCCTGCCAGGAGCCCTGTCTTTGGACAGATGGTTTCGATCTTTACGCTGGAAGGCATCTCAAATGTCTTGTCAGGAAGCTGTTTTACCTCATCAATGCGGTTCATGATCTTCGTCCACAGTCCCTTGTGGTAGTTCCGGTATTCTTCCGGGAGCTCCAGGCTTACGTCACATCCGGCCCAGATGGCGGAGGTGTAATATGGGGTAAAGCCGGCAAACACAAGATCTCTGTAGGAAGTTGTGGTACCTGTTTTTCCTGCAACAGTCATGTTGTTCAGCTGGTATTCCACACCGGTTCCCTGTTTGACAACATCCAGCATTGCGCTGGTAAGCAGGTAGGCGGTACTGTCTTTGAAAACAGTATTCGTGAACTGCTGAGGTTCCAGGATCACTTCACCGGAAGCATTCTCCACTCTTGTATAGAAGGTTGGTGAAATATATTCTCCATGGTTTGCGATGGCTGCATAGGCTGCAGTCAGCTCCAGGTTGCTGACACCGTTGGTTACACCACCAAGAGCAAGTGGCTGGATCACATCCCATTCCGGACTGTCGATCAGTTTTTCGAATCCGAGATCCAGCAGTTTGTTCATTCCTGTCTGCGGAGTGATCTGATCCAGAACCTTGATGGCAGGAATGTTGAAGGAATTCTGAATGGCAGTTCTAACTGTCACATCTCCGTGGAAGGCATTGTCTGCATTGTGGATCGGGCTTCCGTCGGAATAATTGTAAGGTTCATCAGCATAGACACTGGAAAGTGTGATCACGCCAAGATCAAGAGCCGGACCGTAGGTGGAAAGGATCTTGAAGGTGGAACCCGGCTGCCGATAGGAGTCGGTTGCACGGTTCAGAGTCAGGCTGGCAGTTTTCTCACCACGGCCGCCGACAATACCTCTTACATAAGAGTTGGTCTGATCCAGGACAGTCATGGCAGCCTGTGGCTGAGGTGTACAGGTGTGCCATTCAGCAACGACGGTATCAGTAGGCCCTACCACCGCCTGACGGTATCTGTCAATATAGCTTACAGCTTCTTCTTCTGTATCAAAGAGCAGATCAAAATCAGGATCTTCTGTGTCACGGAAATACAGCTGCAGCATCTCGCGGCTGTAATTCTGAAGCTCACCCTCCTGGTTTTCCACTGTCATCGCCCAGTCCAGGGCAACCGTTACACGACCGGGATAGTTTTCTTCATTACAGAACTCTTCATCCATAATGGCCTGGATCTGAGAATCCTGTGTAGTGTAGATCCTGAGACCTCCGGAATAGATGGCATTGTTTGCCTGAACCGGTGTATAGCCCTTCTGCTGCATGAGATCTTTCTTCAGCTGTACGATTAGCTCGTCTACAAAATAGGAATACGGTTCCTCTGTGATGGTTGTCTCTGAATGAACAGCGATCCTGTCATATACAGGATCTGCAAGTGCTTCCTGATACTGCTCTTCGGTAATATATTCCTGGGTACGCATATCACGAAGTACTTTTTCCCGGCGTTCCGCGTTATTCTCAGGGTGACGGATCGGGTTCCATTTGGTCGGGTTCTGTGGGATCGCTGCAAGTACAGCACACTCAGAAAGGGACAGCTGTGAAGACGGTTTTCCGAAATATTTCTGAGAAGCGGTCTGGATTCCGTAGCAGCCGGAACCAAAGTTTACGGTATTGAGATAGTTCTCCAGGATGACTCCTTTGGGGTCATTGCCCTGGGCTGCCAATGAGGCTTCCAGCTTAACGGCAAGATACTGTTCCTGCAGTTTTCGTTTGATTCCCTGTATCTTGTTTTCTGAGGTCCAGTTTGTAAAAACATTGTTTTTCAGAAGCTGCTGTGTAATAGTACTGGCACCTTCTGTTCTTCGAAGTCCCGTACTGATGGCAACGGCAACTGCTCTGAGCATTCCCTGAGGATCGACACCGTTGTGAGTGTAGAAGCGAGAGTCTTCAATGGCTACAATGGCATGCTGCATATCTTCCGGAATCTCCTGGATGGAAACAGAGATACGGTTTCCTTCTGAAGAATTCAGCTGCTGAATAAGATTGTTGTCCGAATCGTAGATCATGGTTGCCTGGCCAAGGGGCATGATGTTTACATCTTCGATATCAGGCGCACTGGCGATGATACCTTTGTAAGCACCGAAACCAAGCATGACTCCCATAACGATGACTGCGGTAATGAGAAAGAGGGCGGCCCGAAGGGCAGATACACCCGCCTTGTTGCCCAGCATGACAGAATGGGAATCCAGGTCACGAAGCCTCTTTCGAACTCCTTTTTTTCCAAGATTCATATGTTTACCTCCTAAAGGATTTTGATCACTGGCTCAGCTGCACGCCAATGTTCCAAAGGCGTCAACTGATACTAATATATCACGATAAGTATAACAAAATTAGGAATGCAGGGAAAGTGTCAATAAGAAAGTTCACATTTTCACCACAAAATGTGATACCATAGAAGCAGTTCAGTGGGAGCGAAGTTCGAAAAAAGACAGGTAAAGACAGGTTCCCGCGGACATGAATGGGAAGGAGATCTGCACATGCAGGAGATGTACAGAACAGTATACAGGGGCGGAACCGGTGAAGTGGTTGAGAAGAAGTCCCGCTTTATTGCGGATATTCGGCTGGTGGAAACAGAAGAAGAGGCCCTTGCGTTTATAGAAGAAAGAAGAAAAAAATACTGGGATGCAAGACACCATTGTTTTGCCTATATTATCGGTGACATGGAACAGACCGTCCGCGCAAGTGATGACGGAGAGCCTTCAGGCACAGCCGGAAGACCGATCCTGAATGTTTTACAGGGAGAAGGCTTAAGAAATATAGTAGCAGTTGTAACCAGATATTTCGGCGGAACGCTTCTGGGAACAGGAGGACTGGTGAGAGCGTATTCCCAGGCGACCCAGGAGGGACTTAAGGAGAGTATTCTGATCGATAAAAAACTGGGCAGTGTCCTGCGTCTGGAAACGGATTATGTGGGGCTGGGTAAGATCCAGTATCTGATGGGCCAGAGGGGGATTCCTCTTCTTTCATCTGAATATACCGACAGTGTTGCGCTGGAGGCAATGGTACCGGTGTCGGATAAGAAGGCATTTACCGCAGAACTGATCGACGCTACAAACGGTACAATTAAAATAGAAGAAACAGATACCTGTTACTATGCAGAAGTGAATGGGGAAGTGCTGATCGGTGAGGCCCTGAACGGGGAAGCCTGAGAAGTAACGCATAAACAAAAACAGCAGCTCGCTTGTCGAGCTGCTGTTTTTGTGTGGATCAGATTTTTTCCGGTTCCGGATAATCAACTCCGAAAGTATCCACTGTCATGGAAGCAATCTTCTGTGGGACAGTTGGACGGTCGCTCCAGTCAGTTCTTACCATAGCGATGGTGTTCACTACATCAAGACCTTCGATCACTTTTCCGAATGCTGCATAAGCACCATCCAGATGTGGGGATGTCTGATGCATGATGAAGAACTGGCTTCCTGCGGAATCAGGATGCATAGCTCTTGCCATGGAAAGTACGCCCGGTGTATGTGCCAGATCGTTCTTAAAGCCGTTCTGTGCAAACTCGCCTTTGATGCTGTAACCAGGTCCGCCGGTTCCTCTTCCCTGAGGACATCCGCCCTGAATCATGAAACCTGCGATGACACGGTGGAAGATCAGGCCGTCATAGAAACCTTTTTTTACAAGGCTGATGAAGTTGTTAACGGTATTTGGTGCGATCTCAGGATACAGCTCTGCTTTCATGATGGAGCCGTTTTCCATTGTGATCGTTACGATTGGATTAGACATATGGTGGTTCTCCTTTGTTTTATGTTCTTACCCTGCATTATACTTCAGGGGAGTCGTCTCTGACAAGACCTCTTGGCGATAGAGGCATATA
>JAKSRN010000136.1 GCA_024403585.1 Lachnospiraceae bacterium
CGGTATGGGTGCTAAGTGGAAATGGCTGGCAAAGATGTTTGCTTTCTTTGGAGTGCTGGTTGGTCTGATGGGAATCGGAACCATCACCCAGGTAAATGGTATCGCATCTGCCATCCATACTTTCTTTGATCCGGAAGATCTTCATATGGTGACACTACCTGTGATTGGTACGCATTCCATTACTGTAATCCTTGCTGCTGTTGTTGTATCTTTTTGTGTAGCGCTGGTTCTGATTGGTGGAATCAAACGAATTGCTGCTGTAGCTGAGATTGTTGTGCCATTTATGGCAGTGATCTATATCGCTTTTGCTCTTATTCTGATCACAACCAATATCACAAAGGTTCCGGGAGCGATCGTCACTGTTATTCAGGGAGCCTTCAATCCGAGAGCAGTTACAGGCGGTGTTGTGGGATCTATGCTGGTTTCCATGAGAAGCGGTGTTGCAAGAGGTATCTTCTCCAATGAAGCAGGTCTTGGATCTGCTCCGATCGCTGCAGCAGCAGCAACAACAAAGGAACCTGTTCGTCAGGGTCTGGTTTCCATGACAGGAACCTTTATCGATACAATCGTCATCTGTACCATGACAGGACTTTCTCTGGTGATCACAGGTGCATGGCAGGTTGAGGGACTGCAGGGTGTGCAGGTTACTACCTACGCATTCCAGAATGGTCTGCCGTTCCCGGCAAAGGTATCTGCATTTATCCTGATGGTGTGTCTGGCATTCTTTGCATTTACCACAATTCTGGGATGGGATTATTATTCCGAGAGATGTCTGGAGTACCTGACTGACGGAAAGATGGGCATGGTCATCGGTTACCGCTGGCTGTACATCATCGTTGTATTCATCGGACCGTTCCTGACTGTTTCTGCGGTATGGACCATCGCGGATATCGTTAACGGACTGATGGCGATTCCGAATATGATCGCAATTTTTGCCCTCAGCGGAGTGGTTGTAAAAGAAACAAAGGATTTCTTCCGACGTTTCCGAGAATTACAATAAAATTCCCTCATAAAAATGTAAAGCGATGGATTGACACTTGAAATCTGCAGCATAGAATTAATCTGTAAGAACAGATGAGTGAGGAAGAAAATACTATGAGCACAGTTTTAAAAGCAAATTTTCATACACATACTAACCTTTGTGACGGATCCAATCCGCCGGAAGAGGTTGTGCAACAGGCCATTGCATATGGCTTTACGGCACTGGGGTTCTCCGGACATATGGATCCGGATATCCATATGGATCTGCCGGTCTATCTGAAGGAGATCAAGCGACTGCAGGAGGCTTACAGGGAAAAAATCGAGATCCTCTGCGGTATTGAGCTGGATGTACTCTACGTAGAGGAGGTCTTCGGAAAAGACTGGGATAAAAAAACTCTGCCTTTAGCCTATGATCCGGAAGATGCTTCTATGGCAAAACCGGAATACTGGATTGGCTCAGCACATTTTCTGAAGGCTCCGGACGGATCCCTGATTCCGGTAGATTTTGAACCGGAGATGCTGGCAGAGGGATGTGAGAAGTATTATGGGGGAGATTATTATAAGCTGGCAGCTGCTTATTATGAACTGGCGGCAAGTATCTATGAAAAGACAAGGTGCACTTTTATCGGTCATTTTGATCTGATCACAAGATTTAATGATTCGCATCCTTTCCTGGATGAGACAGATTCCCGTTATACAGGCCCTGCACTGGAAGCAATGCAGCATCTGGTAAAACAGGGGGTGGCATTCGAGATCAACTGTGGTGCAGTGAACAGGGGAAGAAAGAAGGAACTTTATCCGAATCTTTTCTTATTAAAGAGTCTCCGGGAGTTCGGAGGGGAAATCCTCATTAATTCTGATGCTCACCAGAAGGAGCTGCTGAACGGGGCTTTTGATCAGGCTCTGAAAGCTGCAAGGACAGCAGGCTTTGATCATGTGAATCTGCTTAGCCGGGATGAGAGCGGAAGTGTGGAGCTGAAACCACTGGGAATTCTTTGAGCCTTCCGGAATACTGTGGAGTAGCCACGAGTTCATGAGAAAGAGGAAGGGAATTACTCACTTTACGAGCATACGTGTGAACAGACCTGAAAATCTGTTCACACTTTTTTTAGAAAATGAATTAGCACTCACTTGTTGACAGTGCTAACAACAGGTGGTATATTCGCACTAGAGAGGCAGGAGTTCAAAAGCGCGGGAGTCCTGCAGTCTCGTGAAAAACGTTTGGAATCAGCGGTGCTGAGGACAGTGGATAAGCGCAAAGCGTTTGACCACGCCGCGGCAAGAACGCCAGCAGGCGTTCTTGAAAGGTCCGCTTTACAAAAAAGCCCGTTAAGTATAGGAGGTGTGTGTATGAATATCAGTAAATTCACACAGAAATCAATACAGGCTGTACAGGAACTGGAGAAGACAGCCTATGAGTTCGGGAATCAGGAAGTGGAGCAGGAGCATCTCCTGTATATCCTTCTGAAACAGGATGACAGCCTGATCCTGAAGATGATCGAGAAGATGGAGATTCAGCCGGAATATTTCATGAATTCCGTAGAGCAGATACTGAATGCCCGTGTAAAGGTGCAGGGTGGCAACCCGTATATCGGACAGTATCTGAATAAAGCACTGGTAGGAGCAGAGGATGAAGCCAAGGCCATGGGTGACGAGTATGTATCTGTTGAGCACCTGTTCCTGGCTCTTTTGAGAAATCCGAGTCCGGCTATGAAGAAGCTTTTCAAGGAGTTCGGCATCGATAAAGAACGTTTCCTGAAAGCTCTGAGTACCATTCGAGGAAACCAGAGAGTTGTGTCTGACAATCCGGAGAGTACCTACGATACTCTGAATAAATACGGCACCGATCTTGTAGATAAGGCAAGAAATCAGAAGCTTGATCCAGTCATCGGACGTGACAGTGAGATCCGTAATGTTGTACGAATCCTGTCCAGAAAGACAAAGAATAACCCGGTGCTCATCGGTGAGCCTGGTGTTGGTAAAACCGCAGTTGTTGAGGGGCTTGCCCAGCGAATCGTTCGCGGTGATGTGCCGGAGGGCCTGAAGGATAAAACCATCTTCTCCCTGGATATGGGTGCTCTGGTGGCAGGTGCAAAATACAGAGGTGAGTTTGAGGAGCGTCTGAAAGCCGTTCTGGAGGAAGTAAAAAACAGTGACGGACGAATCATCCTCTTTATTGATGAGCTGCATCTGATCGTTGGTGCCGGAAAAACAGATGGTGCCATGGATGCCGGCAACATGCTGAAACCTATGCTGGCCAGAGGAGAGCTGCACTGTATCGGTGCTACAACCCTGGACGAGTACAGAAAATACATTGAGAAGGATGCTGCTCTGGAGCGTCGTTTCCAGCCGGTACTGGTAGATGAGCCAATGGTTGAGGACACCATCTCCATCCTTCGTGGTCTGAAAGAGCGCTATGAGGTTTACCATGGAGTGAAGATCACAGACAGTGCTCTGGTGGCAGCAGCTACCCTGTCTGACCGTTATATTTCCGACCGTTTCCTGCCTGATAAGGCCATTGACCTGGTGGATGAGGCTTGTGCTCTCATCAAGACTGAGATGGATTCCATGCCGACAGAGCTGGATGAGCTGAACAGAAAAATCATGCAGATGGAGATTGAAGAGGCTGCCCTGAAGCAGGAGACAGACCACTTAAGTCAGGAACGTCTGGCAGACCTGCAGAAGGAGCTGGCAGAGCTGAAGGATCAGTTTACAGCCGGTATGGCCAAATGGGAGAGTGAGAAGACATCGGTAGATAAACTCTCTGCTCTTCGTGAAAAGATTGAAGACATCAACCGTCAGATCGAGACTGCCCAGCAGAAATACGATCTGAACAGAGCAGCTGAGCTTCAGTATGGAGAGCTTCCTCGCCTGCAGAAGGAACTGGCAGACGAAGAGGAACGCGTGAAAAAACAGGATCTGTCTCTGGTGCATGAGAGTGTGTCCGATGAGGAGATCGCAAGGATCATCTCCCGCTGGACCGGTATCCCGGTGGCAAAACTGACAGAGGGCGAGCGTTCCAAGATCCTGCGTCTGGAGGATGAACTGCATAAGAGAGTCATCGGCCAGAACGAGGCAGTTACCCTTGTATCCGATGCCATCATCCGTTCCAAAGCAGGAATCAAGGATCCAAGCAAACCGATCGGTTCCTTCCTCTTCCTTGGACCTACCGGTGTAGGTAAAACAGAGCTGGCCAAAACACTGGCTGAGAAGCTGTTTGACGATGAGAACAACATGGTCCGTATCGATATGAGTGAGTATATGGAGAAGTACTCCGTATCCAGACTGATCGGAGCGCCTCCAGGATACGTTGGTTACGAGGAAGGCGGTCAGCTGACAGAAGCTGTCAGAAGAAAACCGTATTCCGTAGTTCTCTTCGATGAGATTGAGAAAGCCCATCCGGATGTCTTTAACGTACTGCTTCAGGTACTGGACGATGGACGAATCACCGATTCCCAGGGCCGTACCGTGGATTTCAAGAACACGATCCTGATCATGACTTCCAATATCGGTTCCCAGTATCTGCTGGAAGGCATCAGTGAGAACGGAGAGATCCGCGAGGAGGCAAGAAAGATGGTTATGGCCGATTTGAGAGGGCATTTCAGACCGGAGTTCCTGAACCGTCTGGATGAAACCATCCTCTTCAAGCCACTGACCAAGGACAACATTGGAAATATTGTAGAACTGCTGATCAAAGATCTGAACAAACGTCTGGCTGACCAGGAGCTGGCCATTGAACTGTCTCCGGAAGCAAAGACCTATGTCATTGAAGGCGGCTATGATCCTGTTTACGGTGCACGTCCTCTGAAGCGTTATGTGCAGAAATATGTGGAGACCCTGTCTGCCCGTCTGATTCTTGGCGGTGAGATCCACCAGGGAGACACCATTCTTCTGGATGTGGAAAACGGAAGTCTGATTGCGAAGGTGAAGTAAATACGCTATACTTCAATCATAGAAGATATGCTTACTGCACGGCAGGCGTGGCAACGGAATCATCTGATTCCAAAGCAGAAAAAGCCGCGCAGGAGACTGAAAGGAGATCGTGTTTATGATGCCGAATGACCCTATGATGCTTTTGAGCTATGTGAATACACAGCTCCGTGACAACTATCCAAGTCTTCAGGAACTCTGCGCAGCAGAGGGAGCGGAGGAGGAAGCTGTTAAGGAAAAGCTTTCTCAGATTGATTATGAGTATGATGCAGAACTGAATAAGTTTGTATAGAACCTGCAAAGCGAAGCTCTTCGGAATGTTGTTCCGGAGAGCTTCTTTTCTATAAGTGATGCTGTGGAGAATGCGGGGAGTGACCTGCGTAAATATGGTGAGAACTGCCATGGGAGATCCCGTGGAAAATGCTGAAAAACGGGGACTTTCCTATTTTATCCCTTTGTGCTATACTGACTTGCATGAAATTCGATGAAAGGCCTGACAGAAGGAGATGGAAGATGGCTGCATATGAAGGTTTTGCAGGGG
>JAKSRN010000137.1 GCA_024403585.1 Lachnospiraceae bacterium
ATCAACAGGGCCGAATCCCTGTCCATCAGATTGTCTGAAGCATCAGAAGAAAGCGATTCCGTAGAGAGAAGTCGAAAGCTGGCTGCTGTAGGACAGGAATTCCATGTGGAAGACACAAAGCTCCATATAACAGAGGAGATGGATACCGAAAAAGAAAAGTCGAAAGAGTATACCCTGATGATTTATCTCCTGGGTTCCAATCTGGAGAGCCGTTTCGGTAATGCAACGACGGATCTCTGTGAGATGATCGATGCAGGGATCGATCCGGACAAGGTCAATATTCTGGTTTATACAGGAGGAAGCAGAAGATGGCTGACCGGAATCCCCAGTGACCGGAACTGCGTGCTGGAACTGAATGGTACGGATGAGCTTCCGGTGGTGGCAGAGACAGACAATAATGCGGATATGGGCGCCCCGGAAACGCTGACAGAGTTTCTGAACTTCTGCAATACCTATTATCCGGCTGAGCACAATGCCCTGGTTTTATGGGATCATGGCGGCGGCCCGCTTATGGGTTTTGGAAGCGATGAGCTTTTCAGTCAGGACAGTCTGCTTCTCTCAGAGATGAAGCAGGCGATGAAAAAATCACCTTTTTCCAAAAAACATAAACTGGACTGGGTAGGCTTTGATGCCTGTCTGATGGGTTCTCTTGAATCCATGAAGGTATGGAGTGATTATGCCAGATACTATGTTGCTTCAGAGGAACTGGAGCCAGGCTGTGGCTGGGATTACACCGCGCTCTCTGTTATGAATGACACCCAGGATCCGGTGGAGATCACCAGTGCTCTGGTGGATGGCTATCAGGCTTTTTATGAAAATGCCTATGAACTGGACTACTGTCCTGATCTGACGCTGGCTGCATCGGATCTTTCCAAAGTGGCTTCCGTGGAAAAGGCTTTAGGAAACCTTGCAGGAAAGATGAAGAAGGCAGTTGGTGGCAGCGGCTATTCGAGATTGCAGAAAGCCCGCGTGGATACAAAAGCCTTTGGTCTGACCGATTATCAGGAGGACGTGGATGAAGAGGCCCTGGATCTGGTGGATCTCAAGGATTTTACAGAACGTGTGGAGCAGTACTATCCCGGAAAATCGGCGACACTTTTAAAAACGCTGGATCAGTTGGTGGTCAAATCTTATGCCAACGTGGAACATGCCAATGGTGTTTCCTTCTATTATCCATACAGAAATAAGCAGCAGTATCAGAAATGGAAGGATGTAGCAGAATCTGTATCAGTTGCTTCGGAATTCAAGACATTTGTAAAAACCCTTACCGCTCGCTGGCTGTCCGGCAGGAGCAGAGACTGGTCTTTGAAGTGGGAGAAGGATGGCTATTCCCTTCAGCTCACAGAGGAGCAGATGAAGGATACCGCAGCTGTTTACTATACCCTTCTTGAAAGGGGCGAAAGCTTCGACTATCATCCAATCCTGGAAAAGGTGCGAATTTATCCGGATGAGAATGGCCTGGTCCGTGTGCCGGCGGATCCGGAGATCATCTGCCTTAAGACGGATGAGGAGTCGGTGGATGCCTGGCCTGCGATCCAGGTTGAGGCCCAGGAAGATGTTCAGATCTATACCACCCAGAAAACCGCTCTTTTTACAGATTCGAATGTATTAAGATATATGGATCTGTCCGTGTGTCAATCGGAATATGAACCTTGTACGATCACACTGGCATCAGACAGGGATACAGAGGAAGACAGCGATCACAAGCTGCAGATTCGCAATGTCTCTGCCAAGCAGGACAGCGAGGGATCTACATCCGGTAAAAATACACTGGATCTGTCCCATTATGAATGTATCTATAATTCTTTCTCTGTCAATTACCCGTCGGTGGATGAGAAAGGGAATACCCGTCCTTATAAGGAATGGCCGGAAACCGGCAGCCTTCTGATCACTTATGAGGAACTGGACGAACAGCCTGAGTTTGTATGGAGAAGCTGTTCGGAAATATGTGAAGATGCAGTCATCCAGCTGATCCTGGAGGATACCTCCGGAGAACTGTACGCCACGGATCTGGTGGACGTTCAGCCGGATACAGAAGCCGGTTATCCTGTAGAGCAGTGGGTCGAAACAGAGAATGGGGAATGCCGCTATCGTTTTTATCCGGACTATGCTGTTTTTGCAGAATACAAAGGTACGGATGCTGCACTGGTAATTCCGCAGGTGATCACTTCTGAACAGGGAGTGGAGGTTCCGGTTACTGCTATTGCCTGCGATGCTTTCGATGGTGTGAGAACTCTTAAAAAAGTCATGGTTTCGGAGGGAATCAGACAGATCGATGATAATGCCTTCAAATTATCGGGAATTGAGGAGATAGAGCTTCCTTCCAGTCTGGAAACGATCGGTAAGAATGCCTTTGCCCTTTGCTTTGATCTGAAGAGCATTGATCTGCCGTCCAGCCTGACATCTGTGGGAGCAGCCTTCCTCTCTTCCTCAAAAAGTCTGGAACAGATCACCATAGACGGTTCGGAAAACGGAAGCTGTGAAGCATGTACCCTTATAGACGGAGTGCTCTATTCAGCAGACGGAAAGGTTCTGGTGGCCTATCCGGGCGGCCGGGAAGGCAGCTGCAGGGTGGAAGACGGAACAGAAGAGATCGGATATGGCGCCTTTACCAGAGCTGCACTTTCGACGGTGGAGCTGCCGGAGGGATTGAAGCGGATCGGTGTGTCAGCATTTGCCGGATGCAAGAATCTGACTATGCCGGAGCTGCCGGATTCGCTGGAATCCTTGGAGGCGCATGCTTTTGGTGCGTATACATCGGATCTGCATCTTACAGATGAAGCCCAGAAGCAGACAGAGATCAGGATTGGAAGCAAGCTGTCTTACTTAGGACAAGGCTGTCTGGACCTGTTTGCGGCAAGAACCTTCACCGTGGATGAGGAAAATGCCTTCTTCTCGGAGGTGGATGGCAACCTGTGTAATAAGAGTGCTGATGCGGTGAAAGCATTTGCCTTAGATGGAACCGGAAGGATCCGGATTCCTGAAGGTATCTATACACTGGATGTGGAGCTGTTCTGCTTCCTGAATGCGGCAGATACAATTGCAGATGATTATGATGGATCTGCAGATATTGAGATTCCGGCTTCTGTGATGCGTTTTGATGGAAACTGGTCTTCGCTTATGGTGGATGAACTCTTACATGTAGAAGCAGGATCGGAAGCAGAGCGATATGCATGGAAGAATGAAGTGGATTTCAACTACAATTTCGACACTTCTTCTGAAGACTATCAGACTCCTGTTGAGGCTGAGGCAATCCATACCATTGAAAAAGATGGCTATACCTTCGATGAAGATGGAACGACCCTGATCAAGGCTCCGGAGGATATCACGGAGGCTGTGATTCCGGAGGGAACCCTGGAGATTGGAGAAAGAGCTTTCTCTTACTGTAAGGATCTGAAGACCGTCAGATTTCCGGAAGGCCTGATCAGAATCGGAGATTTTGCCTTCAACAGCTGTACTTCACTGGAGGAGATCAGCTTCCCGGAGAGTCTGGAGGAACTGGGCTACGATGTTTTCTATGGTCGTGATATGGCTGTAAAGGTGAAGAATGGCGTTGTTAAGCTGGGACCAAGCTTTACAAAATGTTCATCGTCCACCTTCTGGGGACTGGTTTTTGATTCTTTTGAAGTGGATGAGAAGAATACTGCTTACAGTTCCGTGAATGGTATGCTCTGTAATAAGCAGGGAACGATCCTTTATTCTGTTCCGACTACTTCAGAAGGAAGGGTAGAGATTCCGGATGGAATCGTAGTGGTTCCTTATAATGCAGTGAAAACAGTGGACATGGGATTGTTAAGCGGAAAACGTTATGAAAAGATCACAGAGATCCAGGTACCTGATTCTGTAAAATACATTGACAGGCAGGGAATCCCTTATCAATATGAGGAGGGGTATCTGGTTACACTCTATGTAAAGAAAGGTTCGTATGGACAAAAGTTTGCAAAAGAGTATAATGTACCTGTAAAGATTCAGTCCTGACATTCATAGTTGATCACAACCTTTCGGAGAAAAGATGAAAGGTGCAGTTTTCCGGAAGGAAGCTGCTGGGCTATGTTGCACAGGAGGAAGGAAGGGAAATGTTATGAAAAAACACACAGCTAGCAAGCTGCTTGCACTGGTGCTGTCCGTATCGGTGCTTTTGGGAAGTAGTCTTCCTGTAATGGCTGCGGAGAAGTCCGATGAAGCAGTTGTTACGGAGTCTGCTGAGGAGGTTCGTGAAGCAATTGATCTTTCCGGTGCAGAAGAGATGGAGAGTGTCAATGCGGTGATGCCTGTCGGCGATCTGCAGCTTATGGAAGTGGATGAGGAGAAAACAGGACAGCTGGTGGATGATGCCACCATCAAAAAGATTGACCGTGCTATGCGTGCCTATACACCATCCAAAGAATCTCTGATGGTCAATAAGGCAAAACACTTCTACTATTATGAGAAGCTCAACGCAGAAGAGCAGGATATGTATGATGCCATGTTAATGGCCTGCGATGATCCGGCCAATGCAATGAGCGGTGGTCTGCATTTTACCACCATTGAGCCTTTCGGCACAAAGTTCTGGGAACAATACAGAAAAGTATACTATGCACTGACTTTGGATCATGCAGAGCTTTTCTGGCTGTATAACGATAATGACACAAGTTTTGTTCTGTATTCCACAGGCCAGGATACCAAGGGAAAATACGGTGTTTATTTTGAACTTGCCAATGGTGTAAAGAATTATGAGCAGAAGATGAAGGATTTTAATAAGGCAGTTAAGAGCTTTTTGAAAGAGATTGATACTTCCAAAGAGAGCAAAACTGTTGCCCGCGCCATCCATGACAAGCTGACTGATCTGGTTTCCTACGATTATCAGGTATGTGATGAGGGTATTTATTCTGATTATGCCCACACTGCATTCGGTGCACTGGTACACAACTCCAGAGGTGGAGCAAATATAGCGGTATGTGACGGTTATGCACTGGCTTATGAGTATCTCTGCCAGCAGGTTGGAATTACAGCGAATGTAATCTACGGTATGGCAGGAAACACAAAGAATGAGCTTGGTGGTCATGCATGGTCCATGGTAAAGGTTGACAAGGCCTGGAAAGAAGTTGATGCCTGCTGGGATGATGTAGGTACAAGAGTAGATGCTGTCAAGCAGTATTGTGATAAAAACTCTGATGCTTATAAAGTATACATGGAAGCGTATAAGGATAAAGAGTACGGAAAGAAACTGGGACATTATCTCTATCGTGTAAGCACAAAGAAGATCAGTCACTATACTCCTCCTGCAGATGATGTATATGTCACAAAGGATGGAAGATTTTATGTATCCTGTCTGACAGAAAGCTATCACGTTCGTGACAAGGACGGGGCTTCCGGTCTGCTGATGAAACTTGCACCAATCGCTGATTAATAAGTAAATAAAAACCGGGAATGCCCATGAAAGGCATTTCCGGTTTTTTT
>JAKSRN010000138.1 GCA_024403585.1 Lachnospiraceae bacterium
TCCTTATCTCTCAGACCGGTTCATCCTCATCGAACTCAACAATTGTGTAAAACCCTCTGGGTGTCTGATTGATCTCCAGAACAATTCCCTTGGTGGATTTCAATCGTTCATATGCCTGATAGTTTTTACTCATGGCAACTGCCGGTATGATCGTATAGTAATAGGATGTAGGCAATGCACTCTCCGTAACAGTTACTTCCTGACCGATCTCAAGAAGGCCCTGCCGCTCCATCTTAAACTCCATCTTTCTCATGGAATCGCTTCCTTTCTACCAACATGTTTTATTATTATAGCAGAAAATATCTGTTTTATCAAACCAAATCACCGAAAGCGGCCTTCCGGGATTGTTGCGTGACTCCTCGGAGGCAATCATGCCGGGAGAATGCATTTTCATCATCATATGTGCAAAAAGGAGCATCGGATCCCAGAATCCGATACTCCCTGTTGCCTGTAATTATTCAGTTTTATAACATGCCAAGCCAGCATAAATCCGACTGCCCATGCATACAGATTAGTGATGGAAGAGACGGATTCCTGTGAATGCCATTGTCATTCCGTATTTGTTACAGCAGTCAATTACTGCGTCATCTCTTACAGATCCGCCTGGCTCTGCGATGTATTTTACACCACTCTTGTGAGCTCTCTCGATATTGTCAGAGAATGGGAAGAATGCATCAGATCCCAGTGTTACACCATCCATCTGATCCAGCCACGCTCTCTTCTCCTCGCGGGTGAATACAGCAGGTTTTACCTTGAAGATTCTCTCCCATGCACCGTCAGCCAGAACATCCATATACTCCTCACCGATATATACATCGATCGCATTGTCACGGTCAGCACGACGGATATTGTCTACAAACTGAAGTCCCATAACCTGTGGGCTCTGACGCAGCCACCAGTTGTCAGCTTTGGATCCAGCCAGACGTGTACAGTGTACACGGGACTGCTGTCCGGCACCAACACCGATTGCCTGTCCGTCCTTAACGAAGCATACAGAGTTGGACTGTGTATATTTCAGTGTGATCAGGGAGATCTTCAGATCACGAAGTGCCTCTGCAGGAAGATCCTTGTTCTCTGTTACGATGTTGGAAAGGAACTCGTCATCGATCTTCAGTTCCTGACGTCCCTGCTCAAATGTAATACCGAATACTTCCTTGTGCTCCATTGGTGCCGGAACATAGTTCTCATCAATCTGGATCACAACGTAGTTTCCGTTCTTTTTCGCTTTCAGGATCTCCAGAGCCTCCTCTGTAAATCCAGGTGCGATCACACCATCGGAAACCTCTCTCTTGATGATGGAAGCTGTATCAGCATCACAAACATCAGACAGAGAGATGAAATCTCCGAAGGAAGACATACGGTCAGCGCCTCTTGCTCTTGCGTAAGCACATGCCAGAGGAGAAAGATCACCCATATCATCTACCCAGTAGATTTTCTTCAGAGTATCGCTCATTGGAAGACCTACAGCTGCACCTGCAGGGGATACATGTTTGAAGGAAGTAGCTGCAGGAAGACCTGTTGCTTTCTTCAGCTCACGAACCAGCTGCCAGCCGTTGAAGGCATCCAGGAAGTTGATGTATCCAGGACGTCCGGACAGTACTGTGATCGGAAGCTCCTCGCCGTTAGCTACATAGATTTTGGATGGTTTCTGGTTTGGGTTACAACCATATTTTAATTCAAGTTCTTTCATTGTTTAAAATGCTCCTTTTTCTCTCTTTTTGGATTCCCGCAAAATGCGGAACCCTCGTAGTACGGACATAGGGTTATGCGTTTTTGTTAACGATTCTTGTCTCGTATTTGCCTGTCTCGATGTTGATGAAACGAACGAACAGGGATACCTTGTTGTCCTCATTCAGGCTCTCCCATACAAGAGATGTGAAAGCATCGATGTCATTAGGGATGGCAACCAGTTTTGGCTCTCCCTCGAAGGATGGCAGTGGATTTCCATCATGCATATAAGTATGGATAAAATGTCCCTCGCCTGCTACTGCATTGCTGTAAGTGAATGTGTAGCGGTTGCACTGATCCGGATTTCCGTTGTTGCTTTTCAGGATAGACATTGCATAGTTGTATTTGCCATTCTCGATGTGCATGATTCCGGAGATACGAGGTGTGTAGTTTGGAGCGTCCGGCTCAAACTCTCTGGAACGAAGGCTCTGCTCAAATGTCAGCTGTCTGTCCATTCCCTCATAGATTGTATCTGTCTGATCTCCGTTGGTTACGATTGTTTTATTGCCCAGCACGCGTACAGGTGCATAGATGATCAGGCTTGGGTCAGAAAGTTTGGAAGGATCAAAAGCCTGTGTACGGATACCCTCGCCTTCCTCAACGAATACACGGTTTCTGCTGTTTACGCTTCTTCCCATGATGAAGTAAGCTGTTACTGCGGATTTTCCATCCTCAGAACGTCCGATCACGATTCCTCTTCCCGGGTAAGAATTATTTTTCAGTTCCTGCTCAAGTGATAACATGTTCATCTGATTTTTCTCCTTTTCTTTGCATTACTATTGAAGGTCCAGAGTGTTTCGGTTACCTGTTTGTTCCTCATCCGTATTCATGTACGGGAAATCGAGATCAAGAGGATAGTTCTGTGTTACGAACTCTCAATCCGGAATTCAAGTCGGAGCTCCTGCGGAGACTGATTTGTTATTACTCACCACCTATAGAGGTGGGAGTCTTCTCCGACAGAGATAAAAACAGCCGTCCCCCAGACATTGTTTTTGCCCAGACGGTCGGCCTCAAAGGTTACACTCCCTGTGGTCAATTCCACTTCCGTCAGTCGTGTAACTGTTTTTAACATAGCATCTGCCTATATAAAAGTCAACTTGCATTGTGATGAAAAAGATTGGCATTTTCCCCGCAAAAAAAGGGATTCTCCACAAAAAGCGGAGAATCCCTGTGTATACAGCTTTCTATGATCTGTTTTTATTACTGTCTGAAGAATGGCAGTGGATATCTGTCTGTAAGAGATTTTACATTCGCTCTCGCCTGATCAGCGTATCCTTCCGGATCGTTGATGATGTTAGCGATTGTCTCAGCGATCAGATCCATATCCTCTGGCTGCATTCCACGAGCTGTTGCAGCCGGGCTTCCAAGACGGATACCACTTGTTACGAATGCGCTCTTAGGATCTTTTGGAATAGTGTTCTTATTAGCTGTGATGTGAACACTGTCAAGAAGAGCCTCAACCTCTTTACCTGTTTTGCCCAGTTTCGCAAGATCAACCAGCATCAGATGGTTATCTGTTCCACCGGAAACGATCGGGATTCCTCTCTTGAGAAGTCCGTCACAGAGAGCTTTTGCATTGGCTTTTACTCTTGCACCGTACTCCTGGAACTCTGGGCTCAGAACCTCTTTGAAGCATACAGCTTTAGCTGCGATCACATGCTCCAGTGGTCCACCCTGGATACCTGGGAATACTGCTTTGTTCAGGTTATGCTCTTTTGCAAACTCCTCGCTGGAAAGGATCAGTCCTCCACGAGGTCCTCTTAATGTCTTATGAGTTGTTGTAGTTGTTACATGAGCATACTCGATTGGACTTGGATGCTGTCCTGTAGCTACAAGTCCTGCAATATGTGCGATATCTACCATCAGGTATGCGCCAACCATATCAGCGATCTCACGGAAACGTTTGAAATCGATGGTACGGGAGTATGCACTTGCACCTGCAACGATCAGTTTTGGATTGTTCTCTTTTGCTACACGCTCCACCTCATCGTAATCGATGAATCCCTCATCATTTACTCCATAGTTTACAACCTTGAAGTAAGATCCGGAAAGGTTTGCAGGTGAACCGTGAGACAGGTGACCACCCTCTGACAGGTTCATACCCATTACAGTGTCGCCTGGCTGAAGCAGTGCATAGAATACTGCCATGTTAGCCTGTGCACCGGAATGTGGCTGAACGTTTGCATAGGTACATCCGAAGATCTTTTTCGCACGCTCGATTGCCAGTGTCTCTACTTCATCAACTACAGAACATCCGCCGTAAAAACGTTTTCCCGGATATCCTTCAGCATATTTGTTAGTGAACGGACTTCCGTTAGCTGCCATAACTGCGTTGCTTGTCCAGTTCTCTGAAGCGATCAGCTCGATATGTGAATTCTGTCTCTCCAGCTCTTTTACAACAAGATCTGCGATCTCTGGGTCGACAGCTCTGATTTCATCAATTGAATACATCATTGTTTCTTTGTTCCTCCTGGAAATACTATTGTTCGCCCTTTACGAACACATCGTCTATGGTACTCATTTAGCAAGGAAATGTCAATCTGTTTTTTATTTATTTTTACCACTTTGCCACTTTAGCCAAAAAAAGCAACGTTTCCTATAATTCTATCAGACATTTTGGTGAGGACGTCAGGTTTCTGCAGCCTGTCTCCGTAACTACCACAAGGTCCTCAATGCGGACACCTCCAAAGCCCGGAACATAGATGCCCGGCTCCACAGTCTCCAGCATGCCGCACTCCAATACATCCAGCCCGGACGGTGAAAGTCTCGGTTCCTCATGGATGTAGAGTCCCACACTATGACCCAGTCCATGTCCGAAACAGTCGCCATAACCAGCCTCTTTGATCAGGTCTCTGGCTACTTTATCCACTTCAGCACCTGTAAGTCCCGCACGGATCACAGACAATGCTGCTTCCTGTGCGTCCAGTACCACTCTGTAGATCTCTCTTTGCTTCTCATCAGCTTCACCCAGCACAACGGTTCTGGTCATATCGGAGCAGTAACCCTTCCAGGTACAGCCGAAATCCATGGTGATAAAATCTCCTTCCTCCAGCTTCTTCTCAGAAGGAACCGCATGTGGCATGGAAGAATTCTTTCCGGATGCCATAATGGTATCAAAGGAAAATCCGCCTGCTCCAGCCTTTCTCATCTGGTATTCCAGCTCAGCTGCAGCTTCCAGCTCGGTCATACCCGGCTGAAGGATCTTCAGGATCTCCAGAAATGCTGCGTCACCGATCGCTTCTGCCTTCGCGATCAGTTCAATCTCCTCTTCTGACTTGATCCTGCGGCATCGGTCCACCAGCCCCTTCAGCGGAATCCATTCTAAGTTTTCCGGCAGGCTTTCTCTCATACGGTCAAATTCAGAGCAGCGAAGAGACTGATCCTCATATCCGACTCTGCCGGCACCGGTCTTTTCCAGGCACTCCCGGAAAATCTGCATACGGGGATGCTTGCGGTTTTCCTCCACCACAGTAAAGGAACTCTCCTTACCGGCAGCCTCTGTATAGCGTGAATCCGTGATCAGGATTCTCTCTTCTCCTGCGAGAAAGAGGGCACCTTCTCCTCCGGAAAAGCCTGACAGATAGCGCATATTGAAAGGATCCGTAATGATCAGAGCCTCTGCCTCTGCATCCCGGAGAAGGGATTTGATTTTAGTTTCTATACTTATATTCATACTTGTATCTCATTCTTTCTGCCGACAG
>JAKSRN010000139.1 GCA_024403585.1 Lachnospiraceae bacterium
GCCTGAAGGGCATCCAGTTCGTCATCAACTGATACAGGTTCTTCAGACTTCAGCTCCATGTTGTCGTATTTTGCCTGGAGAGCATCCATGGAGGATTCTTTCTCTGTCTTATTCAGCTCAGCTTTGGCAGCAGCAACATCTTTTTCGTGTTTTGCCTGCTCCTCAAGTTTCGCAAGAGTATCTTTGGCAGAAGAGTCGTTCTTTGCTGACATCTCCTGGATCTTGTTGATCGCTTCCTGTGCAGCAGCCTCAGCCTGGGTGGCCTTGATGGACTGCTTTCTTGCTTTCATATCTTCAATCTTATCTACAAGATCATCATTCATCTTGCGAAGCTGCTGAGCCTGCTCGGATTTTACTCGGTAAACCTCGGCTACACGCTCGCGCACCTTGGTCTGATTGTTTTTCTCGGTAAGGAAACGACGTGCATCGTTCTCATTGCCTGCCTGTACAGCTTTGGCAGCATAAATCTGCAGGTCAGAGATCTGACGGTCACACTGGTCAAGTTCAGCCCGTGCTTTTTTCTCTTCTTCCGTTGCTTCTTCCGCAGCTTTACGTACTTCTTTATAGTTTTTGATCATCTCGATAATGAAGTCATCTACATCTTTTTCTTTTGGTTTTTTCTTGAAAAAAGCCATCTGCTTATTTCCTTTCTTTATAGACTTCAGGTAGTCCGGAACGGAATATCTACCTTTCTATATAGTATCACAAAAAGGTTTGACTGAAAACTCATTCTTCTGCAGTTTTTTTCATGATATATTTCAGAAAATGCGAAGTTTCCTTGCTTAATGCGCGGTCATTGCGGAATATACAGCCGAAAAGAATCGGTTTGTCATCTCCATAGAGGGAGACGGACGGTCTTGGATCGGTATCCTGTCCATGACTGGAGAAGGAGGAACTGATATTTCCGAGAGAAGTTTCGTCCAGCATCTTATTCATAAGATAGTCACTGTTGGTTGTGATCGCAACACGGTAATTGTGGCTGTTTCCATCCTGCAGCCTTGTGGAATTCCAGAAGGATCGCAGGGCGAATTCATCTTCGTATCCCTGGATCAGAGCAATTTCCTCAGCATTTTCCTCCTGATATCCGGCACCCAGGTAGAGCAGGGCGCTCATCTTTTTCAGAGGGGTAAATGCCAAATGGTTGTCAGACAGCTGGCGTTCCAGGAAAGGCAGCTGCTGTTCCATCACATAGATGAAAGCAAGGCTGGCAGATCCGGAGATCAGGCTGTTAATGATATCGTGGGTGCTGGAACTTAAGAATGTGTAGTTTACGGAAGGCGATGCATACTCCTGATAGTAGCAGCAGAAGGCATCTGCCATCCAGGAACTTGGATTGGTGAGGATCTTAAGCTCGGTTCGGGCACTTTGACTGGAACAGTTCAGGATGCGGTCAGCACAGTCCAGAGTGGCTGTGGCATATTCATAGATCTGGCGTCCTTTCTCAGTCAGCTCCACGCCGGTCTGACTGCGTTTGAACAAAGTCTGCCCCAGTTCGACTTCCAGGGATCGGATGACTTTACTGACGTTGGACTGGGTGGTGAACAGAAGACCGGATGCTTTTCTGAAAGAAAGGGTCTCGGCACAAATGACAAAATACTGTAGTTGTTTTAATTCCATATTACTATCTCCGTTAACGATTACTGACTCTGTTCCTATTATAAATGTATAGAAAAGGAGTACGCAACCGACCCAGGGGGATATTACGAATGAAACACGTTATGCGAGTTTTGTTCGTTCGTGAACAATCCTGAGATCCACGCAAAGAAAAGAGCGGAAGTCCATGACTTCCGCTCAAAGTATTTACGCGAAGGCAACGAGCCAAGTGCATGCTGGCATGGATTTGGCGACTGCCCGCGAACGAGCGAAACAAAGCAGAGCGTGTTTCGTCTCGTTTATCTGATCCAGTTTTTAACAGTTTCAGCGATCCGTTTTCCGGATAAGCCGTATTTATCAAGCAGACCCAAAGCAGGTCCGGATTCTCCATAACAATCCTGCATACCGATTCGTTTTACAGGAGTTGGTCTCTTCTCTGAGAGCACTTCACAGACTGCACTTCCCAGTGCACCAAGTACGGAATGCTCCTCGATGGTAACAACTTTTTTACAGTCCTCTGCAGCCTTCAGAACCAGGCTTTCATCCAGTGGTTTGATGGTTGGCATATTGATGACTCTTGCCTGGATTCCTTCTTCTGCAAGGAACTCTGCGCAGACAAGCGCTTCCTGTACCATGATACCGCAGGCGATCAGAGCTACATCAGTTCCTTCACGAAGAACACGTCCTTTACCGATTGTAAAACTGTAGTCTTCTGTGTCGTTGATCACAGCAACAGGCTGTCTGCCGAAACGAAGGTAAACAGGTCCCACATGCTCATAGGCAGCTTTCAGTGCTGCTCTTGCCTCGATATCATCGGATGGGCAGATGACAGTCATGCCGGGAATGGTACGCATAAGAGTCAGATCTTCATTACACTGGTGGGTTGCACCGTCTTCGCCGGCTGAGATACCGCCATGGGTGGAACAGATCTTCACGTTCAGGTGTGGGTAGCCAATAGAGTTGCGGATCTGCTCAAAGACACGTCCGACAACGAACATGGCAAAGGAGCACACGAAAGGTACACGACCGGTGGTTGCGATACCCGCAGCCATGCTCATCATGTTTGCTTCGGCGATTCCGCAGTCAACAAAACGCTCCGGATATTTCTGGCGGAAGGTATTGGTCATGGTGGCCATGGCAACATCTGCATCCATTACAATAAAGTCATCGTGCTCTGCTGCCAGTGCAGTAAGTCCTTCTCCGAGGCTTACGCGGGTTGCGATTTTCTTAACGTCTGCCATTATGCTTCACCTGCTTTCTCAAGTTCCTCTTTTGCCTGAAGATACTGTTCTTCTGTCATGCCTTTTCCATGCCAGCCCACCTGATTCTCCATAAAGGAAACACCTTTTCCCTTGATGGTCTTACAGATAATGCAGGTTGGTTTGGATTTTACTGTTCTTGCCTCATCAAGGGCAGCACAGATCGCAGCAGTGTCGTGACCGTCTTCCAGAACAATTACATGGAAGTTGAAGGCACGGAATTTATCATCCAGTGGATAAGGGGAGTTAACCTCTTCCAGAGTTCCGTCAATCTGCAGATTGTTGTTATCAACAAAAACTACCAGATTGTCCAGTTTGTGTGAGCCTGCAAACATAGCTGCCTCCCAGACCTGTCCTTCCTGGATCTCACCATCACCCAGAAGAGTGTATACACGGAAGTCATCACCAAAGAGTTTGGCAGAGAGTGCCATGCCGGTTGCAGCGGAAACACCCTGTCCTAAGGAACCGGTGGACATATCAACACCCGGTGTGTGTTTCATATCTGGATGTCCCTGAAGGAAGCCGCCCATTTTTCTTAATGTAAGCAGATCTTCGTGGGAAAAGTACCCCTTCATGGAAAGAACAGAGTAAAGGGCAGGAGCAGCATGTCCCTTGGAAAGAACAAAACGGTCTCTTGCCGGCCAGTCCGGGTTGGATGGGTCAATGTTCATCTCTTTATAGTAAAGGCATGCCAGAATGTCTGCAGTAGACAGTGATCCGCCCGGATGACCGGATCCGGAGGCATGCAATGCTTCGATGATGTTCAGCCTGATCTCATTGGCGATCTTTGGCAGATTGCTTGTTTGCATGGTGTTTGATCCCCTTTCAAAATATAAAGCAGTAAAAAAGCAAGGTGCATGTGACCGGTTCCGATTAGCCGGTTTTATACACCTTGCTTATTATAGGCACATTGCTTTTTACTTTTCTATGTACATAATATGGAATTTTCTATCAGAAATCCATACTACTTCAAACAAGATATACAAGTGCAGTAAATTAATGATTTAATTTCCAAGTGCTTTTTTCAGTTCAGCGATCACGATCTTCAGGGCCTTAATGCGGGCATACTGTTTGTCCACAGACTCCAGGATATACCAAGGGGCAAAAGTGGTGCTTGTCTTCTCCAGCATCTCGTTGATGGCAACTTCATAAAGATCCCACTTTTCGCGGTTTCTCCAGTCCTCATCAGTGATCTTCCACTGTTTCTCCGGTGTGTTCTGACGGTCAGTGAAACGCTGCAGCTGGGTATCCTTGTCAATCTGCACCCAGAATTTGATTACTACAGCACCCCAGTCAGTAAGATCACGCTCAAACTCATTCATCTCCAGGAAAGCTCTCTGCCAGTCTTTCTCGCTGCAGAATCCTTCCAGACGCTCTACCATGACACGGCCATACCAGGTACGGTCAAAGATGGCGATGTGACCGGTTCTTGGAAGGCGGTTATAGAAGCGCCACAGGTAATGGCGGTTTTTCTCCGGCGGAAGTGGGCTTGCGATCGGATGAACAGTATAGCCTCTCGGATCCAGGGATTCCGTCAGACGCTTGATGTTGCCGCCTTTTCCGGCAGCGTCCCAGCCTTCGTAGGCGATGATCACAGGGATGCCCTTGCGGTAGAGACGGTTATGCAGGTGACGGAGTTCCTTCTGCAGGCGTTTCAGCTCTGATTTATAGGTCTTGTCTGTGGTAACGCAGTCAGCAAGCGGAATGTCAGCAAGCGGTGTGACTGCATTCTTTGGAAAATGATCCTTGAGAAGAGGAGAATCAGCTCCCGGTCTGTTTGCCAGGGCTTTTTCAATCTCTGCATTCAGAATCTGTAAAAATGCCAGCTCCGCATCTTTCTTGTTTGCCCCGTCAATGATATGCCATGGCGCATAGGTACGGTCAGTCTTTGCGATGCAGGAATTAAAGGTTTCCTGATATTCCTTATAGCGGCGGTTCTGTTCCAGATCGGAAGTGGATACACGCCAGCCTGTATCTTCATCGCCAAGAAGAGCCTTCTGTCGTTTGCTCTGCTCCTCTTTGGAAATATTCAGGAAGACTTTCACCAGAAGATAGCCGTTGTCTACCAGCTGTCTTTCAAAAGAGAGGATAGAGTCCAGGTGTTTTACGCAGGTCTGTGGATCGGCTTCTTTGGACAGTAATTCATCTGCATACTGTGAAAACCATCCGGAATCCATAAAGACAAATTTGCCGTTTTCAGGGATCTGTGTGAAATATCTCCATAAGAAAGGTTTTCTCTTATCTTCTTCACGGATCACTTCCAGTGAAGCTACATTATAAAAACGTGGATCCATCTGCTGGATGGCTTTTCCGATCAGACTGCCCTTGCCGGCAGCAGCCCAGCCCTCCACCAGAACAAGAACAGGAAGCTTGGCTTCTGCTGTTTTATTCTGAAAATCCGTTAATCTTGCCCGTTCTTCTTTCAGTCGGATCTTACGAATCTTTTCCGGTGAGAGGTTGTCAGTGTTTTTCTCTTTTCCCATTTCGTTTCCCTCCGATACATCAGTTTAGATTATGATTCTATTATACAGAAAAAAGATGGAAATTTGTATAGAAAAG
>JAKSRN010000014.1 GCA_024403585.1 Lachnospiraceae bacterium
GAAAGGCCTGACAGAAGGAGATGGAAGATGGCTGCATATGAAGGTTTTGCAGGGGTCTATGACCTGTTTATGGATAACGTGGATTATGACATGTGGGCAGACTATCTGATCCGCATGCTGCAGAAATATGAAGTAAATGACGGTCTGGTGCTGGAACTGGGCTGTGGAACCGGATCGCTGACAGAACGTCTGGCGAGAGCCGGCTATGATATGATCGCCATCGACAATTCCTATGAGATGCTGGAAGTGGCGATGGAGAAGAGAGAGGAGAGCGGTCTTGACATTCTCTACCTCAATCAGGATGCCAGGGAGTTTGAACTCTATGGCACTGTGGCTGCCATTGTCACAGGTTGTGACTGCATGAACTATATCACAGAAGAAGAGGATCTTCTGGAGGTCTTCCGTTTGGCTAACAACTATCTGGATCCGGGCGGAATCTTCCTCTTTGATATCAACACTGCAGAGAAATACCGGGCCATCGGTGATAAGACCATCGCGGAGAATCGCGAAGAGGGCAGCTTCATCTGGGAGAATACCTATGATGAAGAGGAGCAGATCAATGAGTATGCGGTGACGCTTTTCCTGCCGGAGGAGAATGGCCTTTATCGGAAAGAGGAGGAATTCCATTATCAGAGAGCCTATGATCTGGCTAAGGTGAAGGAACTGCTGGCAGAAGCAGGGATGGAATTCGTGGCGGCTTACGAGGCATTTACAGATGAGGTGCCGGGAAAGAGATGCGAAAGAATGTATATCGCTGCCAGGGAGAAGGGAAAATCCTGGGACGATATTGAAACATACAAAGAGCAGTGGGCAGCGATGGATCTGTCCATAGAGGAGTAAGAACATGAAAAACGACTATATTGTAAGAGCAACTGCGGCGAACGGACAGATCCGTGCCTTTGCCGCAACAACCAGAAACCTTGTGGAGGAGGCGAGAAGCCGCCATAACACCAGCCCTGTGGCTACTGCAGCACTGGGTCGTCTGATGACCGGTGCGGTTATGATGGGTGTGATGATGAAGGGAGACAGAGATCTCCTCACACTGCAGATCGTAGGAGACGGACCTCTGCAGGGGATCACTGTAACAGCAGATGCAAAGGGAACTGTAAAAGGTTACGTAGAGAATCCTATGGTGTTGATCCCTGCCAATTCCATTGGCAAACTGGATGTGAGGGGTGCCGTTGGAAACGGAAGTCTGACTGTCATCCGTGATCTGGGACTGAAGGAGCCATATGTGGGACGGATCGATCTGCCATCAGGCGAGATCGCGGAAGATCTGACTTATTATTTTGCAGTCAGTGAGCAGGTACCATCTACCTGTGGACTGGGTGTTCTGATGAATAAGGAGGATGCCACTGTGAAGCAGGCAGGAGGCTTTATTGTGCAGCTGATGCCTGGAACTGCAGATGAAGTGATCGATAAACTGGAGCAGAACCTGTCCGGCATCCAGTCTGTTACTACCATGCTGGAAGCAGGAGATACTCCGGAGCAGATCCTGGAGCACCTTCTCGGCAACATGGATCTGGAGATCCTGGATACCATCCCTGCATCCTTCTGCTGTAACTGCAGCTGGGAGAGAGTATCCCGTGCACTGATCAGCCTGGGACAGAAAGAGCTGCAGAACCTGATTGATGAGGGACAGCCGGTTGAACTTCTGTGCCACTTCTGCAACGAGGCTTATACCTTCACTGTAGATGATCTGAAGGAAATGCTGAAAGTGGCAGTGGATCGCTAAGGAGAGTAGATTGTTGACTGGCAGTAAATCACTAAGGGTGAATCACTAAGGAGCAGTGGCTAATTGCCTATGCGAAAGAATGCTATCTGTCAGTTTTATTGTACAACCAGACCCGGAACGCTAAGTTCCGGGTCTTTTCTCGTTTTCTGGTCTGTGGGTTCATGGTACAATGGGCGTAATGAGGAGGACAAGTGTATGTCTTTACAGATCATCGCCGGAAACAGTGGTTCCGGAAAATCACAGTATATATATGAAAAAATAGTGAAGGAGGCCATCCGGCATCCGGAGCAGAAGTTTCTGATCCTGGTACCGGAGCAGTTCAATATGCAGACCCAGAAGCGTCTGACAACCCTGCATCCGGGTGGCTGCCTTCTAAATATCGATGTCCTTTCTTTCAACAGGCTGGCCTATCGTATCTTTCAGGAAGTGGGTGGAAAGCAGCAGCCGATCCTGGAAGATTGTGGAAAGAGTCTGGTGATCCAGAAGGTGGTCTGGGAGAACAGAAAGAAGCTGAAGGTTCTCGGAAGTACCATGAAAAAGCCGGGGGCAGTGGAAGAGATGAAATCCCTGATCTCTGAGTTCATGCAGTATGGAATCGGCCCGGAGGACCTGGAGAGCTGGGTACAGGGTAAGGATCAGAAAGGAAAGAGTGCCCTGCTGGCTGCGAAGCTGGTGGACGTGGAAAAAATCTATCAGGGCTTTGTTTCTTATCTGGAGAGCCGTTATCTTACCACAGAGGAAGTGCCGGAAGCCTTATCCAGGGTGATCGGTCAGTCAGAGTGGATGGCAAACTGCAGTGTTGTACTGGATGGGTACACCGGATTTACCCCGGTGCAGATTCCCCTTGTCCGCCAGTTGCTGGTGCATTGCCGGAAGGTATGGGCAGTGGTCACACTGGAGGAGGGAAAAGATCCCCTTCGACAGGTAAGTCCTGCCAATCTGTTCTATATGAGCCGGCAGATGGTGAAGAGACTGACGGAACTGGCAGCTGAATCCCATGTGGAGACAGAAGAGATCTGCTGGGTATCAAGTGGAGGGAAAAGCAGATTTGCAGCCAATCCTTCCCTGGCTTATCTGGAAAAACAGCTTTTCCGTCCGGGAAAAAGAAAAGGCTGGATGGGAGAAGCCAATATCCGTATTGCAGAGGCCATGACTCCTGAGCAGGAACTGATCGATATCGCTGAGCAGATCCTGTATCAGGTCAGAGAAAATCATCTTTGTTACAGAGATCTGGCAGTTGTCACCGGCGACCTGCCTGGCTATGGTCGTCTTGCTGAACAGATCTTCAGAAAAGCGGGAATCCCCGTATTCATAGATCAGAATTATTCAATCCTGCATTCGCCTTTGGTGGAATATATCCGTGCTTCCATTGATCTGGTGGTAAGAAATTATTCCTATGAAAGTGTTGTCCGTTATCTGCGAAGCGGTCTCAGTGGTTTTTCCAAAGAGGAAGCAGATGCACTGGATCAGTATCTTCTGGCACTTGGAATCAGAGGAAAGAAAAAGTATGAAGAATTCTGGACCAGGACCTTCCGGGGTATGAGGGAGGAAAAACTGCTGGAGATCAATGCGCTGAGGCAGTGGTTCCTGCAGGAAGTCTCTGAACTGACAGACCGACTGAAGGTGAGAAAGTCTACTTTCAGTGAAAAAACCGAAGCACTGGTGTATTTCCTGATCCGGGGACGGGTGCAGAAGCGCCTTCTTGAGCAGGCTGAACGCTTCTCTTTGAAGGGAGATATCACCCGGGCGTCTGAATATGAGCAGATCTATCAGAAGGTGATGGATCTTTTGAATAAAGCAGTTGAAATACTGGGCGATGAGAAGATGGGTCTTACGGAATACCAGCAGATCCTGGATGCACTCTTCCGGGAGGAAAGTCTCGGACTGATTCCGCCGGGAGGGGATCAGGTGCTGGTGGGTGATATAGAGAGAAGCCGTCTCTCTTCTGTAAAAGTACTCTTTTTTGCGGGCCTGAATGAGGGAATCGTTCCGAAATCAGTAACAGGTGGCGGACTTCTCTCAGAGTCTGACAGGGATTATCTGAAGGGGAAGGATGTTGCATTGGCACCTGGTGAAAGGGAGCGGATGTACCAGCAGAGATTCTATCTCTATCTCAATATGACCAAACCATCCGATCAGCTCTTCCTGTCCTATAGCAAGATGGATACCTCGGGATCTGCCCGTCTGCCATCTTACCTGATCGGTGTGATCCGCAAACTGTTTCCGCAGGTGGAGACAGAGAACCGCACAGAGATTTGGGATACCTCTTCTGCCGGTCTTTTGAATCTGGAGACAGAAGTGGGCAGACTGCAGCTTCTTCTGGAAGGCTTCCAGAATCCGGAGCAGGCCTTCCGGGATCCTGTATGGAAAGAACTGTATTCCTGGTTCCGGAACTGTGTGGAGCATACGACAGCAGAAAAGATGCTGGAGGCAGCATTTTTTGAAAAACAGGATACGAGGCTTTCAAAGGCGGTGGCCAGGGCTATGTATGGAGATGTGCTGCAGGGTTCGGTCACCAGACTGGAGCAGTATGCGGCCTGTGCGTATGCACACTTTCTGCAGTATGGCCTGAAATTGCAGGAGCGACCGGTTTATGAGATTTCTCCTGCAGATCTGGGCAATGTGTTACACAACAGTCTGGATGTATTTTCCGAGACTTTAAGAAAGAATCGGATGCGGTGGTCGGAGCTGGATGCCGCAACAAGGAAAAAGATGGCGGATGCAGCTCTGGAGGCTGTTGTCCACGATCAGAATAATACCATCTTCCACGCAAGCAGCAGGAATGCCTACATGATCACCAGAATGAGTAAGATGCTGCAGTGTACGGTGGAAGTACTGCAGGAGCAGATCCTTGCAGGTGAATTTGAACCATGGGGCTTTGAGGTACGCTTCCCGTCCGGGGAGATGCTGGAATCCACGGATATTCCATTGCAGGATGGAGCGTCCATGAAGCTGCAGGGCAGGATCGATCGTCTGGATCTTCTGGAGAAGGATGATACGATCTATGTAAAAGTAATTGATTATAAAACCGGTAAGGCAGAGCTGGATCTTGCTTCTGTATATTATGGCCTGCAGCTGCAGCTGACGGTCTATATGCGTGTGGCATTGGAACAGCAGAAAAAACGCCATCCGGATAAGGATGTGCAGCCGGCAGGAGCTTTCTTATACCACATTGAAAATCCTTTTGTGGAGGATGAAGAGAAGGAGCTTTCTTCCAAATTAAAGATGGGCGGCCTTGCAAGAGGCGAGAGGGAGACAGCCGCTTTGATGGACCGCAAGCTGTTATCCGGCGGCAAGTCCCAGGTGATCCCTGTGGGATACAACAAAGACGGAAAACTGTCTGCAGGATCATCTGCCTGTGAGGAGGAAGACTTCCGTACAGTCTGTCAATATGTGGGAAATAAGGTGCAAAGAATCGGTCAGGAGATCATGGATGGTGAGATCGCCATCAATCCTTATCGGCTGAATAATAAGAATGCCTGCGAGTTTTGTCGTTTTAACGAAGTGTGTTCTTTTGACAGGAGACTTCCGGGCTATGAGTTCCGCAAGCTGAACGGAGGCAAACCGGAGGAGATTCTCAATAAAATGAAGGAGGAGATGTGACATGGCAGTGAGCTGGACGGAAGACCAGAGACTGGCGATCGACCAGGCAGAAAAGAATATTCTGATCAGCGCTGCGGCGGGATCCGGTAAAACAGCGGTTCTTGTAGAGCGTATCCTGCGAATCGTCACAGATCTTCAGCATCCGGTGGATGTGGACCGTCTCCTGATCGTAACCTTTACAAGGGCGGCAGCCCAGGAGATGAAAGACAGGATCGGCAGGGCTCTGGAAGAGCGGCTGCAGCAGGATCCGGAGAATGAACACCTGCAGAAACAGGGAATCCTTCTGCAGCATGCACAGATCTCCACCATTCATGGATTCTGTACCTATGTGATCCAGAATTATTTTCATCAGATTGGTCTGGATCCGGGTTATCGGATCGCCGAGGACAGTGAACTGACCATGATGAAGAGGGATGTGTTAGGAGAGATCCTGGAAGCGGAGTATGAAAAAGGAGATCCGGCTTTCCTGAATTTTATCGAAGCCTTTTCCAATGACCGCAGTGACCGGCAGATTGAGGATCTGATCCTTCGCTTCTATGAGGCTGCCATCAGTGATCCGGATCCGGATGGCTGGATGGAACACTGCCGTCAGGTGTATGAATCTGATACAGAAGAAGAACTGGAGAAGAGCCAGTGGCTGCAGAACGGAATGAAGGAAGCGAGAGCTCTTCTTCTGGATGTGCGTGACAGGGTTCTGATGGCACTGGAGCTGGCAATGGATGAGAAGGGACCTTACGAGTATCTTCCTGCTATAGAAAGAGATCTGGAACAGGTGGATGCCCTGTTGCAGCTGGAAGGGTATGGATCCCTTGTGTCGGCCTGTTCAAAGTTAGAGATCCAGACTCTTTCCAGAAAGAAGATGACCGGTGTTGATGAAAAACTGAAGGCAAGAGTCAGTGAGCTCCGAGGCACAGCTGCCTCCGGCTACAGAAAATCACTGACCAATATTCGGGATAAATATTTTGCGCTGCCACTTAAGGGCATTCTGGAAGAGGTGAGAAACTGCCGGGAGAATGCCTTTGAGCTGGTGCGTCTGACCCGTCTTTTTGCAGCGGGTTATACAGAAATTAAAAGAAAAAACAATGTGCTGGATTTTTCAGATCTGGAGCATCTGGCTCTGGAGATCCTTCTGGAGAAAAAGGGGGATGTGTGGAAACGCCGTCCGGCAGCCAAGGAGATTGCTGAACAGTTTTATGAGATCATGATCGATGAGTATCAGGACAGCAACTTTGTTCAGGAGGCACTTCTTCAGGCAGTGTCCGGTGAGGAAGAAGGACGCTTCAACCGTTTTATGGTAGGAGATATCAAACAGTCCATCTATGGCTTCCGAAAGGCAAAACCGGAACTGTTTCTGGAGAAATACCACGCCTATAGAGAGGCGGATCACGCAACAAGAATTGACCTGAAGCAGAACTTTCGAAGCAGGCAGGAAGTACTTTCGTCTGTCAACGTACTCTTTCAGCGTCTGATGGTTCCGGATCTGGGTGGTATTGAGTATGATGATGCAGCTGCACTGCATCAGGGATTTTCCTATCCGGAAACACCGGCAGGCAACTGCGATACAGAAGTGATTCTGATCGATCGGAAGGATCCGGATCTGGCAGAGCTGACCCTGAAGGAAGACCGGGTGGAAATAGAAGCCATGGTGGTAGCGGAAAAGATTCGTGAGATCATGGGAACACAGAAGGTATATGACCGTAAAACGGATGGGTTCCGTCCGGCTCAGTACAGGGACTTTGCGGTGTTGCTCCGTTCTTTCAGCGGAAAAGCGGAAGTCTTTCTTCGGGTGCTGAAAAATGAGGGGATTCCTTGCTTTGCTGTCTCAAAATCCGGCTATTTTAAAACCATTGAAGTCAGCACGATCCTGAATTATCTCAGGGTTCTGGATAATCCAAGACAGGACATTCCGTATGCGGCGGTTCTTCGTTCACCTATTGTAGGGCTGAAGGATGAGGAACTGGCTCTGCTGACCACGGCGGCAGAGGGAGCATCCCTCTTCGAGGCGGTACCGAAACTGTTAGAGGATTACAGAGCAGAGAGGAAAGAAAGAACGAAGAGGTCTCTTCCTGAAACACTATTCAAGAAACTGGATTATTTCTATGCACAGCTGGAAGAATTCAGGGATCTTGTGCCATGCATTCCTGTACATGAACTGGTGAATCTGGTTCTGGATGGTACCGGATACAGAAATCTGGCAGGCAGTCTTCCTATGGGAGAACAGAGGCTGGCGAATCTGAACCTTCTGGTAGAAAAAGCTGTTGATTTTGAAGCGACCAGCTACCATGGGCTCTTCCATTTCCTCCGTTATCTGGATCAGATGGAAAAGAATAAGATTGATTTTGGTGAGGTCAATCTGTATGGAGAAACAGCAGATGCGGTGACGATCCTGACCATCCATAAGAGTAAAGGTCTGGAGTATCCCTTTGTGTTTGTTTCTGATCTCTGCGGTTCCTTTAATGTGATGGATGAGCGGACCGGTGTGGTCTTCCAGTCGGATCTGGGCATGGGACTGAACTATGTGGATCTGGAAAAACGGGTACGGCATGATACCATGCTGAAGAGAATGATCGGACAGAAGATCCACCAGGAGATGCTGGCGGAAGAACTGCGAGTTCTCTATGTTGCACTTACCCGTGCAAAAGAGAAACTGATCCTCACTTCTCTTGTGGATAATCTGGAGAAGAGAGTAAAAGAATGTGCACAGACTCCATCTTTAAAAACACAGCCGCTTCCTTACGGAAGGCTGAGCAGTGCAAAATCCTATCTGGACTGGATCCTGCCTATCGTAGCTGAGACAGAAGGCTTTCAGCCGGTCTATCAGATGTTTTTAGGGGACGAGCACCCTTCTGCAGGCATTGATGCACCCATCCGTGTCTTTGTACAGACACCGGGAGGGGTGGCCGAGGAGAAGGTCTGGAATACAATGGAGAAGGCGGCTCTTCATGCAGCTATGCAGGAGATCGGAAGCAATCCGGAAGAAGTGTATGAAGCGGAAGTACGGGCATTCCTTGAAAAGAAACAGAACTGGGAATATCCATGGCAGTACAGGAATATTCTCCCACCGGTTGTCAGTGTATCCGAATTGAAGAAAAAGCGTCCTTCCCAGTCGGAGGAAGAAGTGTATGCTGTGGAAACCGGTCTGGTGGCAGAACAGGTTGCCTTATATGGCATTCAGAAGAATCCGGAGGAAGAGCCGGAGGAGGATGTTTATCTTCCTGCTTTTATGCGGAATCAGGAAGAAGAGAAGACCGGTGCAGCAAAAGGTACCGCCTACCATCGTTTCTTTGAGTGTGTGAACTACAAAGAGATGCCGGAAGATCAGGGACAGGCTCTGGAAAACTTTATTGAAGAGCAGATCGGTAAGATGCTCTCAGAAGAAAAGCTGGAGCAGAAGGAGGCGGATTGCATTGACAGAACGGAACTTATTACATTTTTCAAAAGCCGGATCGGTCGGAGAATGTATCGTGCTGCCCTTGACGGAAAGCTCTATAGGGAACAGTCTTTCCTGATGGATCTGCCTGCGGTGGAACTGGATCCGGAATGGAATTATCCGGAGAGGATCCTGATCCGCGGTATCATTGATGCCTGCTTTGAGGAAGATGGCAAGCTTGTGATCGTGGATTATAAGACCGACAAAGTCTATTCCAGGAACGGCCGCTGTCTGATCCGCAAATATGCAAAACAGCTTCACTATTATCAGAAAGCCTTAGAGAAGGGAAGAGGTCTTCCTGTGAAGGAAAAGATCATCTATTCTGTCGCACTTGGAAAAGAGATTGCGGTTCCTGACAGTGTTCAGTATAATAATAAGTAAATCATGTTATTTATAAAAGAGCATGAGGGGGAAGGGCAATGACAGAAACAGAAAAACTATTTACAGCGGAAAAAATTGAATTTTCAGAGGAGACATTACCGATTCTGTCCCAAATGGCGGAACTGGTTCCAGGCGGTTTTTTTGTGTATTGTGCATCTGGCTACAGAGAGATTCTGTTTGCGAATTCAGCTCTGGTAGAATTGTTTGAGTGCACAGATACAGAGGATTTTCTGGAACTGACAGGAAAATCCTTTAAGCATATGCCTGTGGAAGAGGATTATGAGGCGGTGGAGAGATCCATAGCAATCCTGGACAGAGAGAAACAGCAGAAACCGGAAGCAATCGAGTACAGGATTAAGACCAAGACAGGAGATACCCGCTGGGTACAGCATTTTGGCCGCCGGCTTGAAACCCAAAAATTCGGTAAAGTCTATACGGTATTTGTTTTCGATGTGACAGAGAAAACAAAAAGAATGCAGGAGGATCGAAGAAAGGCAGAGATCATTACAGGACTCAGCCGTGATTATAACTCCATCTATCTTGTGGACTTTGAGACGCATCGGATGATTCCTTATTCCATCAATAACGGTGTTGCCAGAAAGATGCGTTATGCCTTCAATAAGGCACTGGACTATGAGACCACCATCCAGGAATTCGCAGATACCTATGTTCTTCCGGAGGAGTATGACAAGTACATCTATGAGACTTCTGTGGAAAGAATCAAAGAAAGAATTCTGGGTGAGCAGTCTTATACGGTGGAATTTACCCGCTATAACGAGAAACACGTTCCGGAAGTGGTGCATATGACCATCTCAAGAGTGGATGATAAAAACCGCTTTAACCGAATTGTAATGAGTTATAAAACAATCAAATAAATCCGCAGGAAGAATGCCGGTCCACGCCGGTCCGGGCATCCGGTTCAAAAAGACAAAAGAGACACTTACATTAAGTGAACCGTTACTTCTTGCATTTTATGCAGTTCTAGTGTATGATTATGCCATCTGTTCCCATATGTGAGCAGATGGCATTTTTCGTGATAAAATCAATGTTTTTAGCTAATTAAAAATAGAGAAAAGGCAAAGAATTACAGGGATGATGATGCAGTTTATGCATGCAGTCCCGGAAGGAGAAAACAATGGTTAATTTAAGAGGAAGAGATTTTCTGACACTGAAAGATTTCACACCGGAAGAGATCCTCTACATGCTGGATCTTGCCGCTGATTTAAAGGACAAGAAAAAAAGAGGTGTGCCGGTTGATACCTTAAGAGGAAAAAACGTTGCACTGATCTTTGAGAAAACAAGTACAAGAACACGTTGCTCTTTTGAGATCGCAGCTCATGATCTGGGCATGGGTTCCACTTATCTGGATCCATCCGGTTCTCAGATCGGCAAGAAAGAGAGTATTAAAGATACAGCAAGAGTACTGGCTTCCATGTTTGACGGAATCGAGTACCGTGGTTACGGTCAGGAGATCGTTGAGGAGCTGGCTAAATATTCCAAGGTTCCTGTATGGAACGGTCTGACCAATGAGTATCATCCGACACAGATGCTGGCAGATATGCTGACCATCCGTGAGCAGCTGGGTGAGCTGAAGGGTCTGCGTCTGGTATACATGGGTGATGCCCGCTATAACATGGGTAACTCCCTGATGGTAACCTGTGCAAAACTGGGTCTGCACTTCGTTGCATGCGCACCTGAGAAATACTTCCCGGCACCGGAGCTGGTTGCTGAGTGTGAGGCATATGCAAGAGAGAGCGGCGGAACCATTACTCTGACCTCCAATGTTGTAGCAGGAACAAAAGATGCTGACGTAATCTATACAGACGTATGGGTATCTATGGGTGAGCCGGATGAAGTATGGGAGGAGCGTATCAACGACCTTACTCCATACAAGGTGAATGCAGCAGTTATGGCGAATGCAAAACCATCTGCCATCTTCCTTCACTGCCTGCCTGCATTCCATGATCTGGAGACAGGAATCGGCAAGAAGATCTATGAGAAATTCGGCATCACAGATATGGAAGTAACAGATGAAGTATTCGAGTCTCCGCAGTCCAGAGTATTTGAGGAAGCTGAGAACCGTATGCATACCATCAAGGCTGTTATGGCAGCAACATTAGGAGCAGTATGATAGAAACAAGCAGAATTCTGTTGGATTCTGAAGAAATTCACAGCCGACTGACCCGTGAGGGCGTCGGCTGTCCTCTTTTCTATGCGGAATCCATTGATTCAACAAACGACTGGGCAAAAAGAGATGCCGCAGAAGGTGCTGTGGATGGTTCTGTCTATCTGGCAGATTTTCAGAGCGCGGGAAAGGGACGAAGGGGAAGAGTGTGGAAGTCTCCGGAAGGGACATCCATCTCCATGAGTATCCTCTTAAGACCGGAGATTCCGGCTGACAAGATCTCTATGCTGACGCTGATCATGGGCCTGTCTGCAGCCCAGGGCATGAAGCGGGTCACTGGTCTGGACGTGGGCATTAAGTGGCCCAACGATGTGGTAAGCCGGGGCAGAAAGCTTTGCGGCATTCTGACAGAGGCCAACGCTTCCGTGGAATATGTGGTGATCGGAATTGGCATCAACTGCAATATGGAAGCATTTCCGGAGGAGATCTCTTCCATTGCCACTTCCCTGAAGCTGGAGACCGGTAAGGCTGTCAGCAGAGAGGAGGTCACAGCGGAGATCCTGAAGGCCTTCTATAGAAATTATGGGGAGTTCTTAAGGACCTGCAGCATCGCAGGCGATGTGAAAAGAGCTTACGAAGAACTGCTGGTGAACCGGAATCAGGAGGTGCGGGTACTGGATCCTAAGGGTGAGTACACCGGTATCTCAGAGGGAATCAACGAGTTGGGAGAACTCCTGGTGAAGAGGACGGACAACGGACAGGTGGAAGCGGTGTATTCCGGCGAGGTATCTGTTCGCGGGATTTATGGGTACGTGTAAGTGACGGCCCCCTACAGCTTTAGATGGGGTGACTCCCTTCTTAAGAACGCCCTGAGGCGTTCCTCTATTATGGACGAACGAAACAAACCTGTAGTACTACGGGTGATTGATACGAGGTAAATAAAATGTTTGAAGACAGAGCAGTATTATGCGGGGCAAATGCCTATGAAAAGAAATATTATCTGAACCCGGATTTTCAGACACTGCCACAGCAGATCCAGGATGAGCTGCAGATCATGACAGTCATGTTTGCAGAGGAGATCGGCGGAATCTTTACTGTGGAGTACGATGAGATGGGAAATCTGGAGCTTCGTACAGAGGCACTGGAAGCAGATGCCATGTACGATGAGATCGGAGGAGCCCTGCGCATCAAGCAGCTGCAGGAAGAGAAGAGAGAACTGTTCCGTTCCCTGGAGCTGTTCTACCAGGTTTTCTTCCTTGGCATGGATGCGCCGGAAGAGGACGCTGCTTCGATGGAAGACTAAAGAGAGCGGAGGCTTGTTGTGAATAAGATCAATCCGTTAAAGATCGGGGATGTGGTGATCCCCACACCGGTGGTGCTGGCACCTATGGCCGGCGTCACAGATCTGCCTTTTCGTCTGCTCTGCAAGGAGCAGGGAGCCGGCCTTCTCTGCATGGAGATGGTCAGTGCTAAGGCGATCACTTATAACAATAAAAATACACATACCCTGATGCAGATCGATCCTCGGGAGAACCCGGTTTCCCTGCAGCTGTTTGGCTCCGAACCGGATGTAATGGAAGAGGCGGCTCTGCAGATCCAGGACCTGCCTTTTGATATTCTGGACTTTAATATGGGCTGTCCGGTACCGAAGGTGGTAAACAACGGAGAAGGTTCTGCACTGATGAAGAATCCTGCCCTTGCGGCAGAGATCGTTCGCAGAGTTACTGCGAAGATCAGAAAGCCTATGACGGTTAAGATCCGCAAAGGTTTTACCGAGGATTCTGTTAATGCGGTGGAAGTGGCAAAGATGCTGGAGGATGCCGGTGCGGCTGCCATCGCTGTTCACGGAAGAACCCGGGAGCAGTATTATTCCGGTCAGGCAGACTGGGACATCATCCGTCAGGTAAAAGAAGCAGTGTCCATTCCGGTCATTGGAAACGGAGATATCACTTCTCCGGAAGCAGCGGTACGGATGTTTGAGACCACAGGGGTGGATGCTGTCATGATCGGCAGAGGCTGTGAAGGCAATCCATGGATCTTTTCCAGAATTAAGAAATATCTGGAAACAGGAGAGATGCTGCCACCTCCAACGAAGGAGGAAACAGCAGAGATGATGCTCCGCCACGCACGGATGCTGCTGGACTATAAGGGTGTGTATACGGGAATAAGAGAGATGCGCAAGCATGTAGCCTGGTATACGGCTGGCTATCCACACTCTGCGCAGCTTCGCAAAGCGGTGAATGAAGTAAACAGTTATGAGGAACTGGTAGAACTGATTGAAACAAGATTTCTGCCGTAAGGTTTTCCTATTTTATAAGAAAGAGATGTCCCCTTCCTTTACAGGAAGGGGAAAAGATTTTTTCAGGAGGTACTGTGATGGAATATGAAGGAATGGTGTATCGTCCACCCAGTGAGGCGAGAAGCCTGATCATTCAGGTGACGATCGGATGTGCCCATAACAAGTGCACATTCTGTACTATGTATAAAGAAAAACAGTTCAGGGTCAGAAAGATGCAGGACATCTTCCGTGATCTGGATGAGATGGCCGGTTATTACGGAGATATGCCGCTTCGGATCTTCCTGGCTGACGGAGATGCTCTGGTTCTCTCCAATGAGAAGCTGCTGGCAATCCTGGATCACATCAACGAGAAGTTCTCGAAGGTACAGAGGATCACTTCTTACGCAACTGCGAAAGATGTATTGAGAAAATCTGTGGATGAACTGAAAGCGCTGAAGGCAAAGGGACTGGATATGGTTTACGTGGGTGCTGAATCCGGCGATCCTGAGATCCTGAAGGCAGTGAAGAAGGATGTGACCTGTGAGGAACTGATCGAGGCATCAAAGAAGCTGAAAGCAGCAGGCATCGATCTGTCCCTGACTCTGATCTCAGGGCTGGGAGGAAGAGCAAGAAGAGACGAACATGCCATTCGTTCAGCAGAACTGGTTACAGCCATCAAGCCGGAGTATCTGGGATTCCTGACTCTGATGCTGGAGGAACCGGCAGAGATCCTGGAGCCGATCCGTAAGGGAGAGTTTGAGCTCCTGAGACCGGAAGATATTGTGGAGGAGATGCGTCTTTTCCTGGAGCATGTGGATTCGGAAGGAACAGTTTTCCGTGCCAACCATGCTTCCAACTATATTATCCTGAAGGGAAATCTGAACAGAGACATCCCTTCTATGCTGGCTTATCTGGAAGAGGTAGAGCAGGGCAAAAGATTCCGTGCAGAAAGATATCGGAGACTCTAAGATAATGAGTATATAGCAGAGTGGAATACAATTGTCTGCTTTGCTAAAAAAATAAAGCATACCTCAAACTATATGCTGTGAGAGTATTGTTTGGCTGAATGAAAGGGAGTAGACTCACTTAATGGGTAAAAGCCCATTTACCTGATATTGCGTATACAGAGTGAGGTACAATTTTTGGAAACCAGAGCAACAGAGAAGCTATGGGAAGATCTCCGTACAACGGAAGATCTTACTCAATTCCTGATGGACAACAAGGCGGATTTCCGAAAAGATACGGTACCTGATGTACTTAGTGCATTATTTCGTACAAAAAAGATTACAAAGGCTTCGCTGGCAAAGAGAGCAAATATGAGTGAGGTTTATCTTCATCAGGTATTTGCCGGACAGAGAAATCCATCCCGAAACAGACTTCTCTGTATGTGTCTTGGAATGTCAGCAACTTTGGATGAGCCCCAGGCATTGTTGAAATCATGCGGCACTGCACAATTGTATATCCGGAATCGTCGTGATGTCATTATCAGCTTTGGATTACTTCAGGGATTGAATGTTCAGGAAGTCAACGACTACCTGTTCAATGAGAAAGAGGAAACCCTCTGCTGACAGGAAAAAGAAAATCGGAAGGTGGATGCGAAGTGTACCGAGAAAATCGGAACTACTTCGCATTTCCTCGGTTTTACACAAAAGTTTTCATAAAGCGACAAAATCTGCTATCTGCATATTGCATTTGTGTCAAAAAAGCCATATTATAGATAGTGCAATGAGAGTTGCATAAATCCAAACCCCACAGGATGAGCCGTCATACTTTGTATGGCGGCTCATCTCCATTTTACGCGATTACAACGAGCCAAGGTCAGTGCTTGCACATGACATTGGCGACTGTCGCGAACGAGAGAAAATCGCATAGCGTGTTTTGTCTCGTTTTGGACAAAGACGAATTCTCATCAGGAATTAACGGAAATTAAAATACTGACCATAGATAGAGAGACAACATTTTGTTATAATACAAATATCTAAACACACTAATCTGGAGGGCTATTTTATGCAGACAGTATACGAGTTTATAAAAAAATGCGGTACCTATTATCTGGCAACTATGGAAGGGGATCAGCCGCGCGTTCGTCCTTTCGGAACAATCGATCTTTTTGAGGGAAAACTCTATATCCAGACAGGCAAGGTAAAAGAGGTTTCCAAACAGATCCAGGCAAATCCAAAAGTAGAGATTTCCGCATTCGATGGAACAAAATGGATCCGTGTAGCAGGCAAACTGGTTCGTGATGACAGAATTGAGCCAAAGACACATATGTTAGATGCATATCCACATCTGAAAGCTATGTACTCTCCGGAAGATGAGAATACAGAAGTTCTCTACTTCGAGGATGCAGTGGCAACCATCTCTTCCTTCACAGAGGCACCGGTTGAAATCAAATTCTAAAAGTTTGTTGAAACTAGACAAAAATAAGATAATACATATGAACAGATTCTACAGGTCAGTTTCATTCAATCTGTTGACGGATTTCTGGTTGAAACGTATAGTTATCTAGTGGATAGTGGGGAGGAATTCCTGAGAGTTCCTGTTACCTATCTAATAATCAATTAAGGTTGGTTCAGAAAATGGAAAAGAAAACCGTGATCGTCCAGAAACGAAATGGGTTGGAGGCAAGACCTATTGCGAAACTGGTGCAGATTGCAAGTCAGTGTGCCAGCGAGGTGCAGATCCATAAGGGTAACCGTTGGGTGAATGCAAAGAGTCTGCTGGGCATGATGACACTGGACATCATCGCAGGGGAGGAGATTCAGATTGTAACATCCGGACAGGATGAGCAGACTGCAATGGAGAACCTCTGCAACTATCTTCAAGCGGAGATGTGAGAGAAAAGTGAAAAGAGAAGCCGGGATCAGAAGATCCCGGTTTTTTCTTTTGCAAAGCGGACATGCGCATTCCGCTTTGCTTCGTGTTCAAAAAGAGGATGGCTTAATCTTAAGCCATCCTCCTGGATCC
>JAKSRN010000140.1 GCA_024403585.1 Lachnospiraceae bacterium
CAGTATATCATCATCTGAATAACTACGGAACCAACAGTATCTTCCTGACCATCGGCACCATCCACAAAGAAGAGATGCTGATGCCGGACGGAACAAAACAGATTCGTGATGTGGTTGAGATCGGTGCGACACTGGATGAGAGAATCGGAGACGGTTTCTATTTCGCAAGAAGTTTGAAGCTGATCAAACATATCTTTGCGCATCCGGAATTGCTGGAGCAGCCGATTGGGGAGAGTAGTGGATTTGATTATAAGTAATAACTGGCTACAGGCATTCGGATTCCCGGTCCGTCTAAAGCCGTACCTCCATCCTCATGTTTGTTAAGTTCCTGTATCATAGCTAGCTATAACCATACGGATTGCTTCGTGTAAACACTCCCGCAATCCTACCCCCCGCATTCGAATACCGCAGTACTAAAGCACTGCTATATTCGAATGTGGGGGCAAACTATAAAAGGATATATAGTCACCTCTGTGCGAGCACAGGTGCCTATATATCCTTTTTAGTTCTGGTTATAGCATGTTTTTCTTATGCAAATACCACATGATGATGATACAGACGATCGTCGTCAGGAAGCAGATGATTCCGAATCCATGTGGGTGGTCTGCGAGGGGCATGCCGACTCCATTTACGTTCATTCCATAGAGACCGGAGATGATGGTTGGGATCGCCATTACAAGTGTGACGGATGTCAGGATCTTCATTACGTTGTTCAGGCGGTTGTCGATGACGGTTGACATCAGTTCGCGGGTACCGTTGATGATATCATGGTAGATGGCTGTCATCTCTATGGCCTGGTTGTTTTCGACTATTACATCGTCCAGAAGCTCCTGATCTTCCGGATATTGTTTCAGTCTTTTATATCTTGTCAGTCGATCGATTACATTCTTGTTTGCTCCCAGGGAGGTAGCAAAGTAAACCAGGTTGGATTCCAGCTGGTGGAGTGCGATCAGATCGGACTCTTTGGTTTCTTTATTGATTCGTTCCTCAATTTCGTTTCTTCTGTGGTCAATGACACGCAGACATGCCTGATACTGCATGGAGGCACGTAAAAGGATCTGGTATAAAAAGCGAAGTTTTTTCTTGGTGGAAAACTCGCGGACCGGATTAGTCTGGAAATAAGTCAGGATCTGTGTATCCTCACTGCAGACAGATACAATAAGATCCTGGGTGAGAATAATACCCAGAGGGATGGTATTGTAATAAGTTTCTTCCTGGCGGATCTCCTTGGTTGGGATATCCACAAGAATCAGCGTATAACCATCCTGCAATTCAATACGAGAACTCTCATCATCATCCTGTGCGGCAAGGACATCCACGAGATCCGCGCCGATGGCATCTGCCACCATCTTAGCTTCTTCGCTTGTAGGATCTGTCAGTTTGATCCACATGCCTGGGCTGGCAGGACCTTCCATCTCAGTCAGTTTTCCGTTATCTGTTTTAAAATACTGGACCATAGTACTTGTTCCTTTTCTTCTTAATTCTTTCTCCAGATGTCCCGGATTTCACGCTCCCTGAGCTGCTGGCCAATGACCACCAGAACCTCTTCGCCTGAAGTCACCTCTTTTACAGACCAGGTGCTGATCGTGCAGTTGATCTCATAGAGGATTTCATTGTCCCCTTTCACGTAACCCTTGATGCGATACACACGACCGCAGGAAGGAGAGTCAAACAGACGTCCGATGCGGTCCCTTAAGTCCGCCTCATCCCTGCAGTGACCAATAATCGCAGTTGAGCCAAATGCTTCACTATGGGAGAAAAGCTCCCTGTCATGAACAACACGGCAATAGCCGGCATCCATGATGTCTTCAAAATCAAACTCAGACAACTGATTCCAGGGCTTGGTACAGAGGTCAGCAGGAAGGCCGCATTCACAACCGCGCTCCTTCATCAGCTGATCCAGAGCTTCCTTCGCTTCAGTAATAGCCGCAGGAGACATTTCTTGCGATTTGCTCAGAAGAACAATACCAGATGCCAGAAGCTGGGCAAAAAGGAGATATCTTGCTTCCTCAGTCAGATACTCCATTCCCTGAGGATCGGCAATTGTAATGATGCTGCCAATCTCACACAGCGAACTGATCTGAGGCAGAGACAGCACCTCAAAAAACTCATCCACATCATAGATTCCCGAAGGTTCCACAAGGATCCGGTCACAACCCGAAGCAGCACTTTCCTGCAACAGCCGGATAAATGCATCCTTACCCACACAGCACATACAAAGTCCCGTCAGATCAGCAATATCGCAGTGCTCCTCAGTCAGCAGCTGGCTGTCGATACTGACATCCCCGAATTCGTTTTCAATCATCTTCACACGAAGTCCCTGCTTCTGCAGAAAATGCAGATACCGCAGGATAAAAGTCGTTTTGCCCGCGCCTAAGAAGCCGGTAATTAAGTCTACTGTAACCATACGTCTGTCAATCCCCCAAGTTGTCTATCATTTCTATCTTACTACAGCTATCAGAGAAAAGTAAAGGAAGGCAGAGGACAAATACTACAAATATCATATGCAATCAGCATAGTAAAGGAAAAGACGGCTGAAGAACCTACAGAAACACAGGTTCACAAATTTCTCAAAATGCTGTATCATTACATGTCAAGGGGATGCGGTTTCTCATGATTATTATGAGCTTTATAGAACAGAATTCAGCTGAGTATATGGGAAGAAGCGAAACATGGATACCGCAGAAGGCAAGATAAGGAAATGGAATATGAATCCTGCTAAGGATACGAAATGAGCAGGCACATGGATTCCACAGATAAAACGAATAACAGGAAATATAGATCATATAGAGGAAATAGAAATGGCAGAAGAGAAGAAGACAAAAGATTCCGTATCAAGAGATCTGGATATGGCGAAAAAGATCGCCCTCCTCGTACACGAAGCTGGCGGACGTGTATTTTATGTGGGCGGTTTTGTCAGAGACCTTTTGATGAAAAGAGACAATAAAGATATTGATATAGAAGTACATGGTATTACAGTGGAAAAACTGGAAGAGATTCTGAACAGTGTTGGCTATCGTACTGAGATGGGAGCAAGCTTTGGCGTATTTGGATTAAAAGGCTATGATCTGGATATTGCCATGCCAAGAAAAGAAGAAGCCATCGGAAGAGGCCACAAGGACTTCAAGGTGGATGTGGATCCTTTCCTGGGAACTGAAAAGGCTGCTATCCGAAGAGACTTTACCCTTAATGCTCTGATGCAGGATGTATTGACTGATGAGATCGTGGATCATTTCGGTGGTGTGGATGACCTGAAGAAGGGAGTTCTCCGTCATGTGAATACGGAAACATTTATCGAAGACCCTTTGCGAGTTCTTCGTGGTGCTCAGTTTGCAGCCCGTTTTGATTTTGCCATCGCAGAGGAAACAATCGAGCTTTGTAAAGGAATGGATCTGACTGCCCTGGCACCGGAGAGAATCATGGGAGAGCTGGAGAAGGCCCTTCTTAAAGCAGAGAAACCGTCTGTTTTCTTCGAGCGTATGCGTGAGATGGAGCAGTTGGGATACTGGTTCCCTGAACTGGAACAGCTGATCGGTGTGCCGCAGCCAGCCAAACATCATCCGGAGGGAGATGTCTGGACACATACCATGCTGGTGTTGGATCAGGCTGCAGGATTAAGAAAGCAGGCAAAAGAACCTCTGTATCTCATGCTGGCAGCCCTCTGCCACGACATCGGAAAAGCCATTACAACAGAAGAAATCAATGGTCGCCTGCATGCATTGGGGCATGAAACAGAAGGATTGCCACTGGTGAAAAAAGCACTGCAGAGAGTGACCAATGAGAATGCTTTGATCAAGTATGTGCTGAATATGACGGAACTGCACATGCGTCCAAATCAGATGGCAGCAGACGGATCCTCTCAGAAATCCATGAACCATCTCTTCGACAGAAGTGTCAGTCCGGAGGAGCTGATCCTGCTGGCAGAAGCAGACTATACAGGTCGAGCCGGTGAATGGGACTTTGAGCCAAACCGCATGTTCTTTAAAGAACGGCTGGAAGTATTTCAGGAGATGATGGCGCAGCCGTATGTAATGGGACGTGATCTTATTGAGGCAGGGTTGAAACCGGATAAAAACTTCAGTGAGTTGTTGGCATACGCCCATAAACTTCGTCTGGCGGGTGTGCCAAAGGAGGTGGCGCTGAAGCAGACGCTGGCATATAAGACCAAGAATAATGCATAAGCAATAAAAAAGGCATACAAGCCCAAGAATAATGCATAAGCAATAAAATAGGCATAGGCCAAAGAATAGTGCATAAGCTATAAAATAGGCATAGGCCACAAAATAGTGCAAAAGCAATAGAATAAACATAATCCACAGACTGCATATCAAAGAAAAGGTATGCAGTCTGTTTATGATTTTGGCGTTTTTTGCAATTTGTTGCTGCAAATAGATGTATTGACTGTGTTTTTGCGAAAATATGGAGTATAATATTTTTATTGTTAGCATTTTCGGGCGCATTGTCCCCAATATAGAAAAAAGGAGAAAAGCACTATGATGAAAAAAGATCCACAGTCATGGAAATCTTATCTTCCGGCATTTATTGAGAAAACAGACCTGTTTTACAACGGAGAACTGGACAAGAACGTATACAAAGGATTTTCCGGTCTTTACGGAAGCTACGCTCAGAAGGGCGGACAGGCAAGTATGCTTCGTCTGCGTATGCCAACCGGACAGATTACAAAAGCGAAACTGAACTATATCGCCAATGCCATAAAAAATCATGGCGTACAGAAGATTCATTTTACAACCTGTCAGGCAGTTCAGCTGCATGATCTTACCAGAGAGCAGCTGTATCCGCTGATGGAGGAAGCCCTTGATACAGGTATCATTATCATGGGTGGTGGCGGAGATTTCCCTCGTAACCTGATGTGTACACCACTTTCCGGAACCCAGAAGGAAGAGTGCTTTGACGTTCGTCCATGGGCACTGGCAGCAGGTGATTATGCACTGAGCTTTATCGAAGCTGAGAAGATGCCGCGTAAGCTGAAGATAGCATTTTCCAGTTCAGAGGAGAATGTGCCTCATGCAACTTACCGTGATCTTGGATTCGTTGCAAGAGAAGACGGAACCTTTGATGTGTATTCTGCGGGCGGACTTGGTAACAACTGGAAGCTGGGTGTAAAGGTCGCTGAGGGCGTAGCACCTGAGAAGATCCTGTACTATATTAAGGCTATGTGGATCACATTCCGTACATATGGCAACTACGAGAACCGAGGTAAAGCCCGTACCAGATATATGCAGGAGATCTGCGGCTCTCCAGAGCAGTATGCAGCTGCATATCAGGAGAAGCTGGCAGAGGTATTTGCTTCCGGCGAAGATCTGGATCTCTCAGTAGAGATTCCGGTGATC
>JAKSRN010000141.1 GCA_024403585.1 Lachnospiraceae bacterium
GTATCTTCTGCACCAGCAGCTAAGAACGTAATCTTCCTGTCTGCAGATGCTTTCGGCGTACTGCCTCCAGTATCTATCCTGACAGCTGATCAGACTCAGTACTACTTCCTGAGCGGATTCACAGCAAAACTTGCTGGAACAGAGCGTGGAATCACTGAGCCAACACCAACATTCTCTGCATGCTTTGGACAGGCTTTCCTTGAGCTGCATCCAACAAAATATGCTGAGGAGCTTGTTAAGAAGATGGAAGTTTCCGGAGCAAAAGCATACCTGGTTAACACAGGATGGAACGGAACAGGAAAACGTATCACAATCAAAGATACACGTGGTATCATCGATGCTATCCTGAACGGAGATATCCTGACAGCTCCAACAAAACAGATCCCAATGTTCAACTTCGAGGTTCCAACAGAGCTTCCAGGCGTTAACCCAGCAATTCTGGATCCACGTGACACATATGCAGATGCTGCAGAGTGGGAAGTAAAAGCTAAAGACCTCGCTGGAAGATTCATCAAGAACTTCGCTAAATACGAGGGTAACGAGGCTGGTAAAGCACTTGTTGCTGCAGGTCCTCAGTTATAATTTTTTCAAATCTATATTTGATCAACTCAGGAAGAGTCACTCCACTATGGAGTGGCTCTTTTTTTCGCTTAAGCAGCGAGCCGGGGGCACTTTTTACGTGAATGCTTTTTTACTTTTACGTCAAAAATGTATGTATTGGGGTTATTTGCTGAATTTTTGGCACTTTTGTGAAAATTAAACTGTTAATTTACCTTTTGTTGTGGTAAAATTAACATAAATACAGAAGCCTTGAGGTATTTTTGAAAAAAATAGTGAAACATCAGAACAGATGTGCAGGAGGTATCTATGGACGAGAATTATATTAAGATAAGATCAAAACACTCTACTGAGTCATTTCTTCGTGTTTTTCCGGGACACTTTGTAACAAACCATTCACATGTCAATTACTATGTTGATATGACTGCTCTGAAAGCACGTATGAAAGAGGCACAGAATGCGGCAAAGACAATTGCTTCTTACTATACAATGAATCAGGTTGTTGATACCATCATCTGTATGGATGGAACAGAGGTCATCGGAGCTTTTCTTGCTGAAGAATTACAGAATTCAGGAATCCGTAACGTGAATGCACATAATACAATCTATGTTGTTTCTCCGGAGACTGACAGTAGTGGACGAATTGTATTCCGTGATAATAATAAATTCATGGTTGAGAACAGAAACGTTATGATCCTTCTGGCTACAGCAACAACCGGTATCACACTGGAGCGTTCTCTTACCTGTATCAAATATTACGGTGGAAAGATTGCAGGAATCTCTGCTCTTTACAGTGTTCCTAACAAAATCTTCGGATATCCGATCGTTTCCCTGTTCTCACAGGCTGATCTTCCTCAGTATAAAACTTATCCGTTTGATAAGTGTCCTCTCTGCCAGCAGGGCGTAAGAATCGATGCTATGGTGAATGGATACGGATACAGTAAGATCTGATCGTAATGAAACACGCATAAGCATGAAGCGTAGCGGAATGCGATTGTCCGCTTTACAAAATAACAAAATAAGAAAGAGTATTGGCTGTCTGGTCTTCGGATCAGACAGCCTTTTTCGCGAAAGCAACGAGCCAAGTGCACTCCCTCGTAGATTTGGCGACTGCTCGCGATCGAGACGAAACTCGAGAGAGTGTGTTTCGTTGTATGCGGATGAGGGTTGACACAGTCTGCAGGGACAGGTAAACTAAAATTTAGGGCTTATAAAGCGATTAAGCCCGCAGATTTTAAGAAGCATTAAAAAATACATTAGAAGGAGGAGAAAAAATGGACGCAGACAGTTGCAGCGGCACGACACAGGTTCCGATATGTAATCAGGGCCATTTTTTCGCCCTGGACTAAAGTATTTAAAAACCAAATAGACGTCGTGTTATTCTGTAACTCTTGATTAAAAACAGGAGGTATAATTGAATGACAGAAAAGTTAGAAGTGCTTCGTACCAGTGTGCTTGCACTGGCAGAAGGAAAGAAGTACACCACTCTGAAGGATATTCTTGTAACTATGAAAGCTGCAGATATTGCACTTCTTTTCGATGAGGAGATGCCGGAGGAAGTTGTTCCGCTTCTTTTCAGACTGTTACCGAAGGATCTGGCAGCAGACACTTTTGTAGAGATGGATGCTGACAGCCAGCATACGTTGATCAAGGGCTTTTCAGACCGTGAGTTAAAGGAAGTCGTTGATGAGCTGTATGTAGATGATGCGGTAGATCTGATTGAAGAGATGCCGGCTATGATCGTAAAGCGTATTCTCCAGCAGGCCGATGCAGAGAAACGACGTATGATCAATGGAATCCTGAAATTCCCTGATGATTCTGCAGGAAGCATCATGACAACAGAGTTTGTGGATCTTCTTCCGCAGATGACAGCACAGGATGCGATCTTAAATATCCGCAGAAGCGGTATTGAGAAAGAGACCATCAACAACTGTTATATTACGGAGAAGGACAGAAAGCTGATCGGTGTAGTTACCATCCGCGCTCTGATCATGGCTGATCCTGAGACCACCATGCAGGAAATCATGGAGGAGAATGTGATCTCTGTTTCTACTATGGAAGACCAGGAGACAGTTGCCCACCAGTTCTCAAAGTACAATCTGATCGCTATGCCGGTAGTAGATAAGGAAGATCGACTGGTTGGTATTGTTACGGTAGATGATGTATTGGATGTCATGGAAGAAGAGACCACTGAGGATATGGAGAAGATGGCAGCGATCGTGCCAACTGACAGCTCCAAACCATATCTGAAACTCTCAATTTTTGAAATTTGGAAGAGCCGTATTCCGTGGCTGCTTCTTTTGATGATCTCTGCTACCTTTACAGGAATGATCATTACAAGCTTTGAAGGTGCTTTGGCAAAATACGTGATCCTGACTGCTTATATCCCTATGCTGATGGATACAGGCGGTAATTCAGGCTCTCAGGCTTCTGTAACGATCATCCGTGGTATCTCGCTGAAAGAGATCGATTTTGGAGATATTCTGCTTGTTATCTGGAAAGAGATGCGAGTGGCATTGTGTTGCGGTCTTACCCTTGCAGCAGCAAATTTTGCAAAGCTGATGGTTTTGGATCGTCTCACCTGGATGGTTGCACTGACCATCTGCCTGACACTGCTGGTAACCATCTTCTGTGCAAAATTTGTAGGATGTACACTTCCTCTTATTGCATACAAGCTTGGATTTGACCCGGCGGTAATGGCCAGTCCTTTTATCACAACAATCGTGGATGCAATCTCACTTCTGGTTTATTTCCAGTTTGCAGTACATTTACTGGGATTGTGATCACGCATAAGTGTAAGCAGAGAGACATGTCCGCTTTACCAGGAAAGCGGTTTACCGGAAGTACCGGTTAAATAATTCAATATTAGACAGTAAAAAGCCTCACATGTTGCAGTTCATGTGAGGCTTTCTTGTTTGAATATTGTATTTCAAACACTTTTTGTTTTTTTCTCATGGAAAAAGGAAGGTAGATTGGCAAGGATCGTTATAAGAGGGAAATATATAACGATCACTTGCCGTAGAGAGAAAAAATCAGATTAGTGTAAGACGGCTTTATATCATTACAGTATGATCTTTCCGATCGGATCATTTACTCTCTATACACACACACATTAGACAGGAAAGATCATACTGTTGATTGTTTTGAAGGAGTGTTAATTATTTAACATCCCTGTTACGTGTTTAACAATACACCTTGCAGTAAAGAAATTCAATAGTTTTTTTGTAAAAAAATACGATTTGTGAAAAATATAACGAAACTATGCGCGTAGTAAAGTCTTTTTGTATATATTGACTAAATATTAACAAATGCGTTAAAAAAATGACAGATGGCGTGAAGCGAAGCGGAATGTAAATGTCTGATCTGCGAAAGCGAAGTGGAGCACGAATATCTTATTCTGCAAAAAAAGAAGAGGTACCTGAACTTACGTCAGGTACCTCTTCCTTTTTGGGTACTGTTTTGGCTTTATTCAATCGGGCGGCAGAACCCGAAAGGATACTTAACTAAACAGATCAGATGTCCAGCAGATCGCTGTATACTTTCAGTGCACCGTCTGTATCGTGTGCAAGAACGCGTTTTGCAAGGATCTTACCAAGCTGAACACCCTCCTGGTCAAAGCTGTTCAGGTTCCATGCGAATCCCTGGAACATTACTTTGTTCTCAAAGTGAGCAAGGAGTGCTCCGAGAGCTTCAGGAGTAAGCTGCTCACCAATGATGATGCTGGATGGACGTCCACCCTCGAACTGTTTGTTTGGATTCTCATCATCTTTACCACATGCAAATGCAACGATCTGTGCTGCAACGTTTGCACACAGTTTTGCCTGGCTTGTGCTTCCCTCAATGATTACATCCTGTCCGATCTGGTTGTTTTTGAAGCCTACGAACTGGAGTGGTGTGATATCAGTTCCCTGATGCAGTAACTGATAGAAGGAATGCTGTCCGTTTGTTCCCGGCTCACCAAAGATGATTGGTCCTGTAGGATAGGTAACAGGCTCACCGAAGCGGTTTACGTGTTTACCGTTGGACTCCATATCCAGCTGCTGCAGATGTGCAGGGAAGCGGCTGAGAGCCTGAGAATATGGAAGAACAGCTGTTGCAGGATAGCCCAGAACGTTACGCTCGTAAACGCCGATCATAGCATCCAGCATGGATGGGTTCTCAAGAATGTTCTCATTCTTAGCTGTTTTATCCATCTCTGCAGCACCGTTCATGATTGCTGCGAATGTATCTGCGCCAAGTGCCAGTGTAAGGATTACAGCACCTACGCAGGAAGAAGAGGAGTAACGTCCTCCGATATAGTCATCCATGTAGAAGGACTCAAGGAAGTCAGGGTTGTTAGCCAGTGGAGAAGTCTCGCTTGTTACAGCCAGCAGATGTTTGGAAGGATCCAGACCTGCTTTTGTAAGAGTCTCCTGTACGAATGTCTGGTTGGTCAGAGTCTCAAGAGTAGTACCGGATTTGGAAACTACGATAAAGAGAGAATGAGCAAGATCCATAGAATTCATAACTGCAGCACCATCATCAGGGTCAACGTTGCTGATGAATTTTGCCTGCATCTTCAGAGATCCGTTTTTGATTGCCCAGTTCTCAAGTGCAAGATAAAGAGCACGAGGACCAAGATCAGAACCGCCGATACCTACCTGGCATACAGTTGTGTATTTCTCGCCGTTCTCATTCACGATCTCTCCGGAGTAAACTTTCTCAGCAAATGCAGCTGCTTTAGCCTGCTGGGAAAGATAAAAGTCACGTTTGTTCACTCCGTCAACCACTACATCATC
>JAKSRN010000142.1 GCA_024403585.1 Lachnospiraceae bacterium
ATGTCCAACGCAGATCTCATGTTCGGAGAATTCTTAGGAGAACTGCCGGAGGATGAAGATCTGGCAAGAGAAGTCATCTGGAGGGACTTTCTGGATGGCTGCAAACATATCACACATCCGGATGCACACATTCTGGATGACCTGTTTTTCATGATGGATTTTTAGGAAAGACTGGAAATCTTTTGGTGAAGCAGGGTAGATGGAGATGAAACACAATGAAAAAAGTTGATTTTGAGAAGGGAACTATAACAGGAAATATCCTGCAGACGGCCATGCCCATGATGGTAGCCCAGATCATCACTCTTCTTTACAATATCGTAGACCGAATCTACATCGGCCGAATACCAATAATCGGAACCGAAGCTCTGGGCGCAGTGGGGCTGTGTTTTCCAATCATCATTCTGATCAGCGCCTTCACCAACATGTTTGGTGTGGGAGGCGCACCTTTGTTTTCCGTTCATATGGGAAGAGGAGACCGGAAGAATGCAGGCGTAATCATGAATTCTTCTTTCCGTCTGCTGGTAGTAGCCGCGGTCATTCTTACACTTGTCTGTGAAATCGGAGCCCCGCAGATTCTGCTTCTGTTCGGTGCTACATCGGACAGTCTGGTATTTTCGGTACCGTACATCCGAATCTATCTGATCGGAACCATCTGCTCGATGGTCGTGACAGGTATGAATCCTTTCATAAACGCACAGGGTTATTCTGTAATCGGCATGATCACAGTGACCATTGGCGCCGTCTGCAATATTGTTCTGGATCCGCTCCTAATGTTTTACATGGGACTGGGGGTAAATGGTGCAGCCATCGCAACAGTAATTTCCCAGATTTTGTCCTTTGTTTTTGTCCTTCGCTTTTTGCTGGGACCGAAAAATGAGTTTCCGATCTCGAGGGAAATGCTGCTTACCAGAGAGCGGACCGAAGCAGAAAAGCAGGGGGATCATGTGTCCTCAAAGCAGACAATTTCTGCGCCGATTCTCTATGTGAAAGAAATCGTAGGACTCGGCACCGCCCCCTTTGTCATGCAGTTTACCAATGCAGCCGTAAACATTGTCTGCAACGCCATGCTTACCCGTACCGGCGGAGTCCTGTATGTATCGGTAATGACCATTATCTCTTCTGTTCGTCAGATACTGGATACACCTGTCCATGCGATCGCAGAAGGCTCTACCCCCTGTATCTCTTACAATTACGGGGCTGGAAGACCGGACCGAGTGCGAAAAGCCATGGCAATCATGTCCGGCATGGCCATCTGCTATACCTTGCTTGTCTGGATCTTTATAGAGAAACAGCCAGTGCTGCTGCTGTCTATTTTCAGTGACAATAAGGAACTGCAGCAGATGTCCTTAAGGCCTTTGCATCTGTATTTTCTGGCATTTATTTTTCAGTCCTTCCAGTACAGTGCCCAGACGGTATTCAAGGCACTGAATAAAAAAAGACAGGCTGTGTTCTTCAGCATCTTCAGAAAGATTATCCTGGTGGTGCCGTTGACAATCCTGCTGCCGGGAGTCTTTGGGTTCGGTACAGAGGGAGTATTCATGGCGGAACCGATTTCCAACGTAGTTGGCGGCTGTGCAAGTATGGGGACTATGCTGCTTACGGTGTTGCCGGAATTGAAGAGGATGGAAAGAGAGTAGAAAGGAAGTAAAGGTAAGCTGCTTTTGTAACGAAAAACCTGAAAAACCGGTGGTCTGAGATTCGATATGAGAGTATAATGAAAAACAGGAAAAAAGAATGCGAATGTCCGCTTTACAAGGAGGCAGAGATTATGAAATGTATTTGTAAAAGATGTGATTGCTTCAAAGGAGCAGTTGAAAGAGGCAGAGCAACAGCAGAGATGGCTGTGGAGAAAGGCAGAGCAACAGCAGGGATGGCTGTAGAGAGAGGCAAAGCAACCGCAGAGAATGCAGTTGAGAATGGAAAAGCAAGAGTTGGGCAGCTGGTAACAGATTATAAAGAGGGAACAATTACAGCAAAAGAACTGCTGCTTTCCGGTCTTGTATTATTACTTACAGGAATTGTGATCGGAATGATCCTCGCACCTAAAAAAGTTACTTTTGTAAACTGCAATACTGAGAACATTGCTGATGAGGAAGAGGAAGAAGAAGAGTAATTCTTATATCAGAAACTGAGCGAGATGCGAATGTTCACTTTACTACGTGGCGGAATGCGAATGTCCGCTTTATGATCCAATATTATCCAGGGATAGAAAAGGAGCCATATCATTGAAAAAAATATCAATGATATGACTCCTTGTGTTTTTTATCGTTCACTGGTAAGAATACTGATTCCGGCAATGCCTCTTGCGGTGGACCAGTACCAGATGCTCCGTTTTACAGGATCAGCCTGCATCCACCTGGTTCTGCTCTTTAGACATCTTTCTCAGCAGTTTCAGCTCCTGTACAAATAAGAAGACTGATAAGCTGATGGAGAAGACATCCGCGATCGGATATGCATACATAACGCCCGGAAGTCCGATGAAGATCGGCAGGATCAGAATGATTGGGATCAGGAAGATGATCTGTCTGGAAAGAGACAGGATTACAGCACGCATTGGTTTTCCAACGGACTGGAAGTAAACACCTGCCAGCATTGGGATACCCATTACGAATACAGTAAGGGTCATATTTCTCAGACACATGATACCGAATTTGTTGTAAAGCTCGCTCTCCTGACCGAAGATGCCGATGATCTGTCCCGGCATAGTCTGGAAGAAGATCCATCCAACGAAACCAACGACCATAGTAGTGAGCGCAGCCTTTTTAACAAGCTCGCTGACACGGTCGAATTTTCTTGCACCGAAGTTGTAAGCAAAGATTGGCTGGGTTGCATTGGTAATACCGATGATCATGGACATCATCAGGCTGACGATCTTCATGGTGATACCAAAGCAGGTAACAGGGATATCTGCACCGTACTCGGACATCAGACCGTATTTTGCTGCCTGATTGTTCAGGATGATCTGAGAAACCAGGTTTGCCATCTGTGTCAGAAATGCTGACATTCCGATGATCACGATCATCTTAATTCTCGGGAACGCCGGTTTCATATCCGCCGGTTTAAAATGCAGAGTTCTTAACGAACGGAATTTCCACATACTCAGGAAGCAGGAAAGAACCTGACCGAGAATAGTAGCCAGAGCAGCACCTGCAACACCCCAGTGGCAGATAAAGATAAAGATCGGATCCAGGATGATATTTACGATGGCACCTGCCAGCATGGAGATCATGGCAAATCTTGGAAGTCCGTCTGCACGGATGATATCATTCATCATGATACTGGTGGTTACGAATGGAAATCCGATCAGAACGATACGGCTGTAGCTGATGGCATATGGCAGGTTGTCCGGTGTGGCACCGAAGAAATTCAGCATAGGAACCATAAAGAGCTCGCCGATGATCAGAAGCATAATACCCCAGAACAGAGCCAGACCAAAACCACTTCCTACGAAGCTGTCTGCCTTGCGCTGGTCTTTTCTTCCAAGGTTCAGTCCTGCGTTAGCTGCAGTACCGGCGGATGTCATAATGGACAGCGCCAGAAGAAGCTGAACGAATGGGAAGGAGACGGTGGTTGCACCGTTTCCGAGATAGCCGACACCGCGGCCAATGAAAATCTGATCTACCATATTGTAGATCGAGTTAACAAGCATGGAAATAACGCCAGGTACGGAATAGGCCAGCAGCAGTTTGCTGATCTTTTGGGTACCTAAGATATTTTCATTCTCAGCCATAGATTTTCCCTCCTGTTTTTTGTGTGTATAGTATGTATGGTCAAACTTTCATTCGAAAGGATGAAAGCAGAGCGCCTTTTATACTATATAGGATTTTAGCGGATAAAACCATTGTTAATTACGACTATTTATTGTCGCATTTTACAATTGTTTTTGAGCACGTGGCTAGTTATTCTTCCCTATACAAAGCATCGTAAATTTTATTGAAGAGGACTTCTCTCTGCTGTAATACTTCTTTATCGCGGCCATCGCTGTAATCATAGATTCCTTTTCCGGTCTTCACTCCAAAATTTCCTTCATTGAAACAGTCACGGAGCAGCTTCTGTGGTTCTGTTGCATTGGACAGATCCGCATTCAGATATTCACTGATGTGATAGAAGATATCCAGACCGCCAAGATCTGCTACTTCGAAAGGTCCCAAAGCAGCATAGCGGAAGCCCAGTCCATATTTCATAGCAGCATCTACTGCTTCAGGGGCTGCAATGCCCCTTTCTACAATCTCCATACATTCACGAAGAATTGCATACTGGATTCGGTTGGCGATAAATCCAGCGGCATCTTTCTTACAGATGACCGGCTTTTTCTTCAGTTCCAAAGCGATATCCCAGACGAGAGCGGCACTTGCATCGTCGGTTTCATCTCCCTTGATGATCTCGATCAGAGGAACCAGATGAGGCGGATTGAACCAGTGCATGCCAAGGAAGCGTTTTTTCCCTTTGATATTTTTTGCAATCCCATTGATGGAGAGTCCGGAGGTATTGGTAGCCAGCACACAGCTGTCAGAAACCAGCTGTGAGATTTCTTCCCAGTATTTCTGCTTGATCTCCAGATTTTCTGCAATAGACTCCACGATCAGGTCTCTGTCTGCAAAGCAATGGGGATTCATGGAGAATTTGATGGAGCTGATGATTTTCTCTGCCTCTTCTTCTGTCAGAAGTCCAGCCTCCAGATCAGAGGAAAGGGCGATCCGAATGCTGTTTTCCGCCCGTTCTGCGGATGCAAGACTTCTTACGTGCACTACTGTATCAAAACCATTTCTGGCAAAAATAAGCGCCATGCTGGAACTCATGGTTCCGGCACCGGCAATACCGATTTTCTTTTTATTCATATGTTATTCTCCTCCAAAGGTCATCTGAGCCGTGTTGTTTTGATTTTTATGGGGCATCTATCACAAACTGGTCTGTGTGTTTGCCTCTATAGGCTCCTTTTTACAATAGTATAGAATTTCTTATTGAACAAGTATTTACTGGATATGTTGACAAATCGCTTCATGTAAGCGGACAGATTTTCATGTGTGTGATACTATAGAAGAAATTTTTAGGTTTAGCAGGGGGGAATTTTATGTTTCTGCAGATACTCTGCCATGTAATTAAAAAGGGAAACCAAAGGAAAACCGATTGATATGAATACAAGATTACACGAGGAACAGCCTCGTTACAGCTATAAAAAAATACTGCTTCTGGTACTGCCACCTATCATCAGTACGATTTTTACAGCAATCTACAATGTGGTGGATGGTATGTTTATCTCAAATTTTGCAGGTAAGGATGCATTTGCCGCACTGAATCTGATTTATCCCTGGATCATGGTGCT
>JAKSRN010000143.1 GCA_024403585.1 Lachnospiraceae bacterium
CCGCAATCAACTTGATCGAAATACATAAAAATTACCCCCGATAAGTAGATTTCAGCTCAAGCGCTTAAGCTGGTTTTAGTCTACTTTTCGGGGGTTATTTCGCTTGCTGCGCAATTTCTTACGCCATCTATTACAGTATTGCACCTGTCCTTGCTGGCATTGTTGCGCAGGATATTACATTAAAAAAAATATTTCATTCTCTGTTTCTTATTGAGAATATATGTCGCTATTGCTTTTATTCACCGGCAGATGCGATTCTGACAATAACTTCTGCCGCCTTATCTATATCAAAGTGCCCGGTGTTCATGCAGAGGTCATAGTTGTCGGCTGCTCCCCATTTCGCTCCGGAACGCTGTGTGTAATAGGCTGCACGTTCTCGATCTACTTTCATGATTTTCTTATATGCCTCTTCGCGATTCAGTGAATCTCTCTGCATTATTCGATTGATTCTTAGTTCTTCGTCAGCGCTGATAAAAACACGCAGAAGCTTGTAATGTTCGGATAAGACCTGATCAGCACAGCGTCCCACAATTACACAAGGCCCCTCAGATGCAACCTTTTCTATGATTTCCTGCTGTGCCTTAATAGCTTGTCCAGCAATGGCCGGATACTCACTTGAAGCAACACCAATTGATGTATACAGAAGCTGACTGCTGATAGGTTTCTCATCAAGGCTCTCCAGAAAGCGTTTGCTAAATCCAAAGCTTTCTGCAGCCTGTTCGAGGAGTTCCGAATCATAGTACGGAATCTGCAGCTGCTGTGCCACCAGCCTGCCAACACTACGTCCTCCTGCACCATAAGAGCGTCCGATTGTGATAATGAAATCTGTTCGGAGGTTATTGGCACTGTAATCAATTTCAGGCTCAGTTATTCCCTGGGTATTTTCATTTTCCGCCACATTATTCAGCTCTTTATACGTGCCTCGAATCACAATAGCAGCTATTACAAAAGTCAGTATATCTGAAAGTGGCATCGAATACAGAACACCATCAAGCCCAAAGAACATCGGCAGCAACAGTGCAAATCCCACGCCAAAAACGATTTCTCGAATCATGGAAATCAATGTAGAAGCCAACGCCTTTCCGAGAGACTGCAGATAAATAAAGGTACCCTTGTTCACAGTTGCAAATATCATCATGCAGAGATAGATTCGAAAGCTCTTAACTGCAAAACTGGTATAATAGGCACTTTCATTTCCGGCTCCGAAAATGCTGATAAGCTGCGCGGGAAACAGCTCTACAATAAACAGAGCTACTGCACCCAGGACAGCTTCACAGGTAAGAAGAAGCGTGAAGAGTTTTTTTGCTCTGTCCTTGCGACCGGCTCCAATATTATAGCCAACGATCGGAATGCATCCGGCTGCCATACCAACCGAAATGGAAATAACGATCTGAAAGAACTTCATAACAATTCCAACGACTGCCATGGGAATCTGCGCATACTGGCTCTGACCAAAAATCGGATCCATTGCTCCATATCTGAAAAGCATGTTATTGATAGCTGCCATGGCCATAACCAGTGAGATCTGAGACAAAAAGCTTGTAACGCCGAGCGGCATATACTGACGCATCAGTGCCGGATGAAAACCTACACTGCTTCTGGAAATTTTAACTGCCTTCATATGAAACAGATACCAGATTGCAAGTACAGCTGTAAAAATCTGTCCAATAACTGTTGCAATTGCGGCACCCTTCATACCCATATGCAGCGGAAAAATGAAGATTGGATCAAGAATGATATTGATAACAGCACCGGACACTGTAGATACCATTGCAAACTTCGGGCTGCCATCCGAACGAATCACCGGATTCATTGCCTGCCCGAACATATAGAACGGAACGCCTAAGCTGATCCAGAAAAAGTATTCCTTTGCGCAGGTAAAGGTTTCTGTATTTACCCCACCGCCAAAGGCAGTAATAATCTGATCCATAAAAACCAGATAGATGATTGTCAGCACCAGACTGCTGAGTATACAGCAAAGTACTGCACTTCCAACACTTCGTTTTGCATCCTCCTGACGGTTTGCACCTAATGAAATACTGACAAAAGCACAGCAACCGTCACCAATCATGACCGCAATAGCGAGTGCTACAATCGTCAACGGGAATACTACTGTATTGGCTGCATTTCCATACGAACCGAGATAACTGGCGTTGGCAATAAAAAGCTGATCTACAATATTGTACAGAGCAGCTACAAGAAGAGAAATCACACAGGGCACTGCGTATTTTTTCATCAGACTGCTGACCGGGGCAGTCTCCAGATAGGCATTTCTTCGTTCTTCCATAATTTACATTCCTCCTGTTTTCTTCTGCAGATCCTGCTCCGTTCAAGAGCAACAAAAAAAGTGCATAACCTTACAAAGCCGGATTTACGCTCATAAGGCCACACACTTTTGATCTGTGAATATTAAATTTGTTTTTGCCGTGTTGGAACACAAACAAAAAACGAGTGACAGCAACTGGATTTACGCAATTACTGCCACTCGTTAGGAAGATATTATACTACTTTTTTGTAAAAAATTCAAGAATAGAAAAACCGCATTTTTATCCTTCTCATTTTAAAACAATCTGCTCGGCATGAAGCCTTTCCTTCAACTCCTTGTAGGCAGGCTCCGGCAGCATCTGCTTTGCGCGGTCATATTCAGCCTGGGCACTCTGAACTGAGCCAATCTTTATCAGTGCGTAGATCATCCAGTAAACTGCTTCGGCATTGCCGGGTTCAATTTCCAAAGCTTTGGCTGCAAAGTGCTGCACCGACTGATAATCCTTCAGCTCGGCCAGATCCTTCAGCAGATGATTTACAGCAAACAGAAACTCAATGGCATAGTGTTCCGCTGTGGGAAGAAGCCAGTGTTCATGAGACGCTTCGCTGTAAACCGGACCACGGTACAGCTTTATAGCCCGCTTATATTCATCAATACGAGGGCATATATCAACCTGAGCCTTCGCATTGGCAATATGACGCTCAAATTCCTCCAGGTCAGAAATGAGATTATAGTGTTCATTGATCCGATAGCCATAGTTGGAATTGGTAATCAGGGATTCCTTCGGATCTAGAATAGACTCCAGCTTCGGCTTCATACGGCTCATGACAACACGGAGCGCATTCTGAGCATGATCCAGCTCCTCATCATTACTCAACGCCTCCGCAACGGTGCGGATCGGAACCGGCTTTTTCCGCAGAACGAGATACGAAAGCAATCTCCATCCCTTTGGTGAATTCAAGGTCTGTGCAGAAAGCTGCCCCTTGAGTGTATGGATCTCTGGCTCACCAAACAGACGGATGTAAACGTCCTTTTCGGAAGTCAACTCTGCACACGGCTGCTTCATCTGCAGCTTCAAAGCCTCCAGATTCTGCTGCTCCTTCCAGCAGTTCAGAACGACATAAGCAAGAATGGCCAGCATGGTCGGCTGATCGGAATACTGCTTTGGATTCTTTACGATCATGAAACCACAAGGCTTGTGGTAGAAAAGCGGAACGCCGATAACACTCTGAACATCCATTTTCTGATAGTGCCGGAACTCACTGCCGGTCACTCCGGCTTTGCGCTGTTCGAGCCCGTTCAGCACCACATTTTCTCCGTGAAGGAGCGCATGAGTCCAAGTATCATAGTCCTGCAGGAACTCAAATTCATCGAATTTAGTTTGCGCCATTCTTCCTTCTGCTCTGTTTACCCACCAGTATGGATAAAAGATACCGGCATCCAGGTCACCGCTGATCAGGCCGCACCAGTCAGCATCATAGAAATCACGGGCAACCTCGATGGTCTGCATAGCGATTTCTTCAGGATCATCGTCATTGTGAAGGCCCTTTTCCAGTCCTGCCAACGTGCCTTCAAAGCGGAACAGGTACTCCATGTCCACAGTAGGCAGGACCATTTGAGATGGCATGATGGGTGTAGTTTTGATTTCAGATTTCTTTGTCATGTGAGGCATTTCTCCCTTCGTTATATGAAAAAAGCCCGCAGAACTAACGGTAGATCATCTACGGCAGCTCTGCGGGTTCCATATATCTGCTGCCGTTCGATGAAGAAGAACGATAGCAGCATCCTTTTTGATGAGTTGACAAGTTGCTTACGGCGGAGGGTCAGCTCCCTTTACCGCAGTCAGGCTGGTGGGAATCCGTCCTCATCAATTGGATGCTTGATATAGTAAAGATCATGATTATCACCTCCTGAAAAGCAAAACTGTCAGACCGATACAGGCCTGACAGTCAGATACAACTCGATATGATGCAACTGGCTGCCATTTTACAGGCCCTATAGCTTTGCGTCGCCGGATTTCTCCGGGTTTGCCAACTTTGAAAATTATTCTGTCGCTGCTGCAGCATTCTGTACTACAAGCAGAGATTTCATGATAGAAATGAGTTCGCTTCTGGTAGCTGGTGTCATCGCCTCGTAGAGAGGTTTGAATTCTTCAGCTTCCCAGTATCCGATGTATGCGTTCGGTGCATCCTTCAGGAAGTAATCAACGCTTACATTCAGCTCCTCACTCAGCATTGTAAGAAGATCAATGGAAGGATTTGTCTTTCCGGTTTCAACGGCACTGATGTGTTTAGGGTCACAGCCACAGGCAAGAGCGACTTCCTTCTGCGTCTTATTTGCTTCAGTTCGAGCAGTTTTAATGTGCTGTCCGACCTTGGTAAAGTCGATCTTAGACCGCATCCCTAATCACCTCCATCCATTCTTTTTCTTCACTTTTATTATAGGAAAATCCATCTTCTGGCGGAACTTGCCAACAGATAGGATATCTATGTGATAAATAGATTTCGATAAAGAAAATTTCCGATTTTCCTGTCAATAGATGGAGTTGGATGGAGTTCTCCCGGATAAAGATAACCCAGAGGCTGGTCAAATATACGCCAGTCTCCGGGTCATATTCGGAATAACATTGATTTCTGTCTTAGCTGCGCCAATTTTTCTCAGCAGCTAATTTCATGGTTAATGGTTCCTTTCTTGTAATTCTTTAATCATTCATAAAAGCGTCGAAGGCTTCGATATCATCGATCCAGGACAGCTCATCCCTGGGCTTGATAGAATTGTACTCGCCGAGATCATCAACAAAGTACCGATCAGGATACTGCTTTATCAGCTCTGCCTTCAATTTTCGCTGTTCCTTCTTACTGCGAGGCACAATCTTTTCCCGGCCAAAGAGCCCCTTTTCTTTCTTCTTACTGATATCAATCGCCGGGAGATCCTTCCGCAACTTCTTACCAAATCCAAACATACGGATCACTCTTCCTGCCGTAACAGTTTTGTTAGTTTCTCCTCAAAAGCAAAAATCTCGGACAGTTTCTTATC
>JAKSRN010000144.1 GCA_024403585.1 Lachnospiraceae bacterium
CCTCCGCTTCTTCTTTTTCCTTCGTGATCTGATTCAGCTTCACGAAATCCGTAGCAAACTTCGGAATTTTTGCTTCCAGATCTGCAATCTTTTCTTCCAGGGCCGCGATATCATCGTCGATGCTCTCGAATTCCTTCTGCTCTTTATAGGTAAATTTCAGTTTTTCTGCGTGGCCGCGGCCTGCATTTTTGTCTTTCTTAACGGCTGGCTCGTCAGAATCCGAAACCGAAGGTCCACCAAGGGAAAATGCCTGCCCAAATGCTGCCTCCTGACCGCCTGCTGCCAGAAAATCGGAGTAACCGCCCTCATACTGGCGGATGCGTCCTGCTCCCTCGAAGGAAAAGATCCTTCTGACTACCCTGTCCAGGAAGTAACGGTCATGGGATACGGTGATCACGATACCGGCAAAGGAATCCAGATAATCTTCCAGAATGGTCAGTGTCTGGATATCCAGATCATTGGTCGGCTCGTCCAGGATCAGCACATTCGGTGCACCCATAAGGATGTGCAGCAGATACAGACGGCGTTTCTCTCCTCCGGAGAGCTTCTCGATGCGGGTCCACTGCTTGGTCCCGTCGAAGAGGAACTGTTCCATCAGCATAGACGCTGTTACTTTTCCGTTCGGTGTATTGATATACTCTGCCACCTCACGGATATATTCGATGGCTTTCATGGACTCATCCATGTATTCATTCTCCTGGGAAAAATAGCCAATGGAGATGGTGGAGCCGATCTCCACTTCCCCCTCATCCGGAAGAACATTGCCGGTGATGATCTTCATCAGGGTGGATTTGCCGCAGCCGTTTGGTCCTACGATACCGATCCTGTCATTCTTCAGGAAGATATATTCCCAGTCGCGGATCAGTCGTTTCCCGCCGTAGGCCTTGCTGACGCCTCGTACCTCAATGGTCTTTCTTCCCATTCGGGTAGCCATGGAGGACATCTCTACCTGCACTTCCTCCTCCGGTGCCTCCACCTGCTGCATGGCTTCAATCCTCTGGATATGTGCCTTCTGTTTGGTGGATCTTGCTCTTGCTCCACGCATCAGCCATTTCAGCTCATTACGAAGAATGCTCTGTCTCTTTCTCTCAGATGCTCTTGCGATATCCAGTCGTTCCTGGCGAAGTTCTACATATTTACTGTAGCTTCCCGGATAAGAGTAGACACCGCCTCTGTCCACCTCTACGATTCGGGTAACTACGCGGTCCAGGAAATAGCGGTCATGTGTAACCATTACAAGGGTGCCCCTGAAGCGGATCAGGTAGTCCTCCAGCCATCCGTTCATGGCAGAATCCAGGTGGTTGGTCGGCTCGTCCAGGATCAGGATGTCCACTGGCTGCAGCAGCACATGGACCAGTGCTACTCTCTTCTTCTGTCCGCCGGACAGTTCAGAAACCGGCTGATCCAGATTCTGAAAATCCAGTTTAGCCAGAAGGGATTTCGCCTCACTCTCCTTCTCAAAATCCTCCGGATTCTCCAGAACACCTCGAAGGGCGGCAGAGAGGACTGTCTCTCCCTCCTGAAACTCCGGGTCCTGTGGCAGATATCCGATCCGGATATTGCTGCCTGTGATCACGGTTCCCTCATCAGGCTCTTCTACTCCTGCAATAATACGGAGAAGGGTGGATTTTCCCATACCATTGATACCGATGACACCGACCTTCTCGCCTTCCTGCAGACTGAAGAAGCCGTCCTCTATGAGGACACGTTCACTATATGCTTTTGTAATATGTTCAGCTGTTAATACGTTCATACAACATTGTTCCTTTTGTATTTTTATTTTCCGTCTCTATCTGACCTTAAAGTAAAGCGGACATTCGCAACCTGCCATCTCAATGTCCTTTTACTTGAATTGCCTTATGCGGGCACATCTCCTGACAGCAGAAGCAGCGAATGCATCGTTTATAATCATAAACCGGAGGCTTATTCCGTCCGTTCTTGAAATTGATTGCTTTCCCTTCCACCGGACAGCTTTCCACGCAGATTCCGCATCGCTTACACTGATCTTCTATTATATAAGGGCGTTTACGGAACACCTGGAAGATATCCACAAGACCCATAACACCTTTTGATTTCTGACGTTTCCGCACAACATCGAAATCAGCGTTTCCGTATCTCTTCTGTACCTCTTCAAGACTGATTCCCCCCTCCGGAGTAATCACCTGAATCTTTTCCGGTTTACAGGTTCCAAGTCCCATCTGCTGACCGTACACATTCGTCGGCACCACCTCCGGATCCAGATATACCAGATAACTGAAAACGGTATCCAGCGCAACAGGATCGGTAGAGAGAAGAAGTACATTCATAGGAGTCGGATCTCCGGATGTGGGACCATTTCCCTCCATTGCCATAATGCCATCCATCACAAACAGTCTTGGATTTACACAACGGTTAAGATCGATCAGCATGCGTCCGAAGCTTTCTGCGCTGGGGTACTGAGTATGCCCCATCGCTTTGTGCTTTCCCTGCACACATCCATACTGATTTTTCACTGCCCCTGTAATATGCTCCAGGGCATGGGTTTTCATCTTTGCCATACTGATCAGGCAATCGCAGCTCACCACCGCGTCTGACAGCATAAACTCTTTTGCATGGATTCCTTCCGGGTACGCTGTCTTCACCGCCTCTTTGAACTCCACCGGTCTTGCACCATACTTGCTAAGTGCAGCTGCAAAACCCAGATCGTACATGGTTCTGAGTGCATTTCCAAAGCCGCTGGAATCCCCGGCTTTCACATTTCTGTAGCCATCCTCTTTCAGGATTCTTGCCATGGCAGCTACAACGGAAGGGTGTGTTACCACTGCTCTTTCGATTTGGGCACTTCTTACCAGATTCAGCTTTAAAAGGATTTTTTCTTCCGGACTGATCAGTTCATCCAGACCGCCAAGAAGATCGACACCCTCTCTCAGGGCTGTATAGACATGTTCCTCTTCGTAGTCGAAGCAGGGAACTAATATTACTTTACTTTTCATTCTATATATCCTCTCCCCTATTAAGACGATATTACTGCATGTTCTATTATTCATGAATTACAGGCAAGAATCAACCCAAAGATACAGGAGTTTACAGGTTTTGCCAGACATGCGTGCTTGTGCTATTATAAGCATTGGAGGAAATAACTATGATCATCACAAAAAAACTTCTATATCCTGCTTTCACAGGAGAGGAGGAAAGAAAATTATATATCTATCTGCCGAAAGATTATAAAAAGAATACAAAAAAAAGATACCCTGTACTCTATATGTTCGACGGCCACAATGTATTTTTCGACACGGATGCTACATACGGAAAAAGCTGGGGACTTGGAGATTATCTTGACAGAACAAAAACGCCATTGATCGTCGTCGCGATCGAATGCCACCATGGACCGAACGGAGAAAGGATCAGCGAGTATTCTCCTTATGATTTTTCAGAAGAACTGTTTGGTGATGTAACCGGCCGCGGCGATGAGACCATGCGCTATTATATAGAAGAACTGAAACCGTGGGTTGACCGCAAATATCGTACTATGCCGGATAGAGAACACACCTTTCTCGCCGGTTCATCCATGGGCGGACTGATGGCACTCTATGGAGTTTTCAGATATAATGACATTTTTTCAAAATGTGCTGCTCTCTCACCCTCTGTTTTTCTCTGCTATAAACAGATGTCAGACATGGTGAAAAATCATACGGTTGCCAGGGACACCACCATCTACATGGATATGGGCACTGAGGAGATTGCATCAGGCTACGAGGGCGGAACAGCAGAAGGCTTTGCTGCTTTTGGAAATCTGATGTTCCAGGAAGGATATCCGCTGACCATGCGTATTATTCCCGGCGGTGCACACTGCGAGGCATCCTGGGAACGGCAGATTCCGATTTTCCTGCCGGTTCTTATGCATGAAATCCCTGAAGATAATTGATTTTATGAACGTTGTGACCGGAAACACCATAGATGCTAACTCGAAAAGATCACTTCCAGTGCAGAAGCAAATTCCACAGCACTATAGCTTGACAGGGTTTCTTGCTATGGAGCAGGAAAGAGATGTATAATACTTGAAAAACCACAGCAAAAACTATATTTATAAAGGGGACTATTATTTATGAAAAACCTGATCTTTATCTCACCGAACTTCCCAACCAACTACCGTTTTTTCTGCAAACACCTGAAAGCAAACGGCATGAATGTTCTGGGAATCGGCGACCAGCCATACGATGAACTGATGCCGGAGCTTACCGACAGCCTGACTGAGTACTATAAGGTAGAGTCTCTGGAAGATTATGATGAAGTGTACCGTGCGTGTGCATTTTTTGCATTCAAATATGGACGCATTGACTGGCTGGAGTCCAATAATGAGTACTGGCTGATGCAGGATGCAGACCTTCGTACTGATTTCAATATCAAAACCGGTTTCCACACCGAGGATATGGACTGCATCAAATACAAGAGCAAGATGAAATCCCACTACGCTTCCGTAGGCATTCCTACAGCAAGATACCATCTCCTTGAGGAAGAGGCTGACTGCCTGGAGTTCATCGAGAAGGTAGGCTACCCGGTTGTTGTTAAACCGGACAACGGCGTTGGAGCTTCCCACACCTACAAATTAAAATGCAAAGAAGATCTGGATGTTTTCCTTGCGGAGCGTGCAGCAGAATATCCTGATGTTCCATATATTATGGAGGAGTTTGTAAAAGCTACTGTAAACAGCTACGATGCCATCGTCAATCTGGACGGCGAGGTGCTTTTCGAAACAGGAAACATCACTCTGGATTCCATCATGGATACCGTGAATGACGAGGGAGAGTCTCTCTGCTATATCAGAAAAGAGCTTCCGGCTGACATGCGCGAGGCAGGAAGAAAAGCACTGAAAGCCTTTAATGTAAGAGGCCGCTTCGTTCATCTGGAATTCTTCCGCCTGAACGAGGACCAGGAAGGACTGGGGAAAAAGGGCGATATCGTTGGACTGGAAGTAAACATGCGTCCGGCAGGCGTATTCATCCCGGATATGATGAACTATGCTCACTCCACAGACGTATACAAGATCTGGGCAGATATGATCGTATTCGGCAAGAGTGATGTCGTACAGGAAGACCACAGATACTGTGCTTTCATCGGCCGCAGAGATTCTAAGAACTATAAGATCACTGATGAAAAAGCAAGCGAGATCTATGGTGCGAACATCATCGACCGTTTCCCACTGCCAGAGGCAATGGCAGCTGCTATGGGTAATGTGATCACAATCGCAGCCTTCAGAGAAGAGCAGGATATGATGGACTTCTTTAAGGCTATGTGTGAGGTTTGCTGATCGGATAGATAAAG
>JAKSRN010000145.1 GCA_024403585.1 Lachnospiraceae bacterium
GCAATTTCCTTCTCCGGGTCATTGCTTGTATCGGCAAGTACGGAGAGGTAGCCTTTTTCAATCAGTTTTGTTGAGATACCCCTTGTTACCCGGGATACAGCTTCTGAATCAAGTTTGGGAATGATCAGAGCCACATGTTTGGTTGTTCCTGTTCGAAGCATCTGCGCAGCCGGGTCCGGCTGGTAGCCGGTTTCATCAATGGCTCTGCGGATCCTGTCGCGCTTTTCCTGGCTTAAGGAACCACCATTCAGGTAACGGCTCACGGCAGAACTGGAAACTCCTGCAAGCTCCGCCAGTTCTTTCATGGTCATAGTACAGTCCTCCTGCTTTGGGATCCATCGCAAGAGAAACAAGGGAATCAGTGCTGTTTTTTCAGCCAGTAGAATCCAAACGGTTTCATATGGATGGATGAGATATTCATAGTCTGACCGGAGATCAGATCGGTGTATGCTGCGTCCTCGCAGTTGATGTTCAGCTCATATTCAGAGAAGTTGAAGAGACCTACGAATTCCTCTCCATTATACATACGTTTCAGTCCGAAAACATGGTCGGAACCTGTATAGTAGGTATACACATCTGCGTCGGCACGGAAGAGAGAATCTCCACCACGGATCTCTTCCAGCTTGCGAAGTGCATGGAAAAGCTGACCCTGTCTGGTGCTGAGATCATCACGGAGAGCTGCCAGATCCCAGTCAAAGTTGCCACGGTGCAGATAACGGCTGTCAGAAGCTTTATCCGGATCCTCGTGGTAGCTGTAATCGTTCAGCTGACCAATCTCATCACCGCTGTATAATACAGGGATTCCGCTCTGGGTGAGTACCCACGCATGCAACATTATATCACAGTCAAGAGAGGTCTGCAAAGCCTCAGCATTGTTTTCAAATACAGCAGCCTCTGTTCCAACCAGGGATGCAGTTGTACCACACATTCTGGCATCACCCAGGCGTGGATCATCGTTGTATAATTCGCCTCTGGACTTGCTTCCGTATATAAAGCCCTGGAAATAGTCGTTCAGGAATTTCTTATGAGCTACTTCCTCCATACCGAACTGTGACAGCCAAGGGAAATCCAGGCCCCAGCCAATGTCGTCATGGCAGCGCAGATAATTCTGGAACATGTATTCATGAGGCAGAGCATTCAGCTGATCCATCTGATAGGTCAGAAGACGGGTATCTTTGGTTGCAAGAGTATGCCAGGTAGTACACATGGTGGTTGCATTGTAGAGCATGTGGCACTCCTGTTTCTCCTGTGTTCCAAAATAAGGTGCCAGTTTGCTTGGCTCCATTACTACTTCACCCAGAAGGAGAACACTTGGGCAGACAATCTTGCAGGCAAGATGCATCATACGGCAGAGTGTATGTACCTGAGGCAGGTTTCTGCAGTTGGTACCCAGCTCTTTCCAGATATATGGAACCGCATCAAGACGGATGACATCCATACCTCTGTTGGTCAGGTAGAGGAGATTTTCCATCATATCATTGAATACGATTGGGTTTGCATAGTTCAGATCCCACTGATATGGATAGAAAGTGGTCATGACAACCTGTTTGCAGTCATCAAACCAGGTAAAGTTGCCAGGAGCGGTTGTTGGGAAAACCTGAGGAACCTGTTTTTCATATTCGTTCGGAATGTCCCAGTTATCATAGAAGTAATAGCGGCTTCTTGCTGTTTCATCGCCTTTTCTTGCTGCCTGTGCCCACTCATGATCTTCACTGGTGTGGTTCATAACGAAATCCAGACAGAGACACATTCCTTTCTCATGGGCTGCATCTGCCAGGGCTTCCAGATCCTCCATGGTTCCAAGAGCTGGCTGCACACATCTGAAATCAGCAACTGCATAGCCACCGTCATCTCTTCCTTTAGGACTCTTTAACAGAGGCATCAGGTGCAGATAGTTGATTCCACACTCCTCAAGATATGGAAGCTTTTCCTGAACACCCTGCAGAGTACCTGCAAACTGAGGAACATAGAGCATCATTCCCAAAAGCTTGTTGGAACGGTACCACTCTGGATCTGCAAGGCGGGCCTCGTCAATTTTTCTTAACGCTTCTTTTCTCTCATCAAAGCTCTTGCGGAGCATATTTACAAAATACTCATAAGCAGTCATATCATTATGATAGAGTTCACAGTAGAGCCACTTGAGTTCATCCTCGTAGATGGCCAGACGCTGATCAAAAGCAGAAGTGGTTGCTTTTTCAGTTGTTTTCTTTACAGTTTGTTTTGCCATAAGATCCTCCTGTTTTTCCTATTCTATATAACAGTAATCAATATTGAAATTATTAGTGAAAACGTATTCAAAACATAAAGTATCATTGAAACTATGCTTTGGCAATAGAAAAGTAATAATTGGACGAGAAAAAGGAATAATACATAAATTAATCCATGTATTATTGTGCAAAAATCCATATGGACAAAAATGAAAGCGTGATTTATTATGAAATTACGATGAAATCGATTTCAAAAGAAAATCACAAAATTGCAAAAGAATGAAAAGAGAGGAAAAGGCAGATATGGATTATCGCAGATGTGCAGAAGAAATCTTTACTGCAGTGGGCAAGAGGGAAAATCTTGTTAGTGCAGCCCACTGTGCAACCCGCCTCAGACTGGTTACTAATGATAACAGCAAGGTGGATATGGAAACACTGGAAAATATTGAAGGTGTAAAAGGTGTGTTCTCCTCCAACGGACAGCTTCAGATCATCATCGGAACAGGTACAGTTAATAAGGTATATGATGAATTCCTGTCAGTATCCGGTATGAGTGCAGCAACAAAGGACGAGGTAAAAGCAGCAGCTGCTGCAAAACAGCCGCTTCCTAAGAGAATGGTAAAAGCTCTTGGAGATGTATTTGTTCCTATTCTTCCTGCAATCGTAGCAGCAGGACTTATGATGGGTCTGGTAGAGGCTCTTGGAAAATTCTTCCCGGCATTTGCTGGAAGCGATATTTACAGCTGGATGGATCTGGTATCCAACACGGCTATTGTGTATCTGCCGGTTCTGGTAGCGATTTCTGCAGCAAGAGTATTCGGAGGCAACATTTTCCTGGGTGGTACCATCGGTATGCTGTTGATGCATATGAACCTGCTCAGTGCATGGACTGCTGCTTCTGATCCGTCGCAGATCCAGTACTGGAAGATCCTTTGCTTCAATATCCGTCAGGTAAACTACCAGGGACATATCATCCCGATCATCATTGCCATCTGGCTGATGTGTGCGATTGAAAAATGGCTCCACAAACATGTACCGGAGATGATCGACCTGTTTGTAACTCCTCTGGTAACTGTAATTGTAACAGCCTTCCTGACTATGACAATTATCGGACCTGTATTTATCGTAGTTGAAAACAATATCCTTACAGCAGTTAAATTCCTGCTGACTCTTCCAATGGGAATCGGTTCCCTGATCTGTGGTGCGATCTACCCACTGACAGTAGTTTGTGGTGTGCACCATATGTTCAATGTACTTGAGGCAGGCATGATCGCAGAAAACGGAATGAACATCTGGCTTCCTGTATCCTGCTCCGCAAACTTTGCTATGTGTGCAGCCTGCGTTGCTGTATTCGTAAAAACAAAAAGTGTAAAAACAAAATCTCTGGCATTACCGGCAGGTATGTCTGCTGCTCTTGGTATCACAGAGCCTGCAATCTTCGGTATCAACCTTCGTTTCGTGAAACCGCTGGTTTGCGGTATGATCGGTGCTGCAATCGGTGCTGCATTCGGATCTATCGCTGGTGTTTATGGTTCTGCATACGGTGTAACAGGTATTCCTGGATTCCTGATCACAACTGATTGTACCGTACAGTACACCATCATGCTGTTGATCTCCGGTATCATTGCCTTTGTTCTTACCTATATCTTCTGGAAAGAGGATGCTCCAAAAACTGAGGAAAATGCTGCTGATGGAAAAGCAGCTAAAGACGAAGCTCCTGCAGTTACATGGAAAGAGGGTACAATCCTCAGCCCGGTTAAAGGAGAAGTGATCCTGCATGATCAGATTCCGGACGGAACATTTGCATCCGGTGTACTTGGCGCAGGTGTTGGTATCATTCCTGAGGAAGGTATTGTAGTTGCTCCTTGCGACGGAGAAATCTCTACTGTAGCAGAGAGCAAACATGCCATTGGTGTTTCTTCACCAGACGGTATGGAGATGCTGATCCATGTCGGAATTGATACTGTTCAGATGAACGGTGATGGTTTTGAGCCACTGGTTGCTGAAGGTGATCAGGTAAAAGCCGGACAGGTGATCATGAGATTTTCTATTGAGAAGATCAAAAATGCAGGCTATCCAACCTGCACAGCAGTTCTGCTGACCAACTCTGATGATTATGAGAATTTCAAGGTGGTAAAAACAGGTACTGCGGACAACTGTGAGACAATTATGACTTTATTATAGAACCCATGAAAAGCTCTGCCGGGAAAACTCTCTCTTGCTCCCCGGCAGGGCCCCATGAAAACAAAAGTGGGAAAAAACAAGAGAAAAGGAATTGATCCAATTATGAAAGTGATATTTCTGGATATAGACGGAACTTTGACAGAACCCGGCAAGAATACACCGCCACCTTCTGCTGTCGAAGCAATCCGCAGGGCAAGAAAGGCTGGAAATAAGGTGTTTCTGTGTACCGGAAGAAATTACGGAATGCTGAAACCCCTGCTTGCTTATGAATTTGACGGTCTGATCTCAAGCTCAGGCGGTTACGTTGAAGTGGGGGGAGAGGTGATCTACAACCGTCCCTTTACAGAAGACGAGACAATACTGGTTATGGGAGTGCTGGCAGAGAACGGCATCTTCCGTACCGTTGAGTGTAAAGACGGGTCTTTCACTGACTACGGTCTGAAAGAATTCCTGCGAGCCCATGCGGGAGAGAACGGCAACAGCGAGCTGCTCAGATGGAGAGAGCAGATTGAGTCCTCCCTGGGAATACGTCCGATGGGAGAGTATGAGGAGCAGCCGGTTTATAAGGTAGTCCTTATGGCTCTGTCCATGGAAGCCCTTGAAAATGTAAAAAAGACCCTGGATCCGGCATGCTTCAATGTCTGCATTCAGGAGGCTAACGGTCAGTCAGTGTATAACGGAGAGCTGATCAGCTCCTGCTATGACAAAGGCCAGGCAGTAAAACGTGTATGTGAGTATCTGGGATGCTCCATCGAAGACAGTTACGGTTTCGGTGACAGCATGAATGATCTGGAGATGGTGGAAGCCGTTGGTACCAGTGTTGTCATGGAGAATGGCAGTGAGGCGCTGAAGGCAAAGGCTGATCTGGTGGCG
>JAKSRN010000146.1 GCA_024403585.1 Lachnospiraceae bacterium
TGTACCGTTCCCGGGAACATATCCACGCATCTCACCTTATCCACATGGTATCCTCTTCCAAGGAACATCCCCAGATCCTCCGCCAGACTGCTCGGCTTGCAGGAAATGTACACAATACGGTCTGCACCGTAATCAATAATCTTCGGCAGTGCCTTCGGATGGATACCCTCACGAGGTGGATCCAGAATCATGAAATCCGGGCGCTCCACGATATTATCCAGCACCTTCAGGACATCACCTGCAAGGAAGGTACAGTTATCCAGTCCGTTCAGTTTTGCATTTACTTTAGCAGCCTCAACTGCTTCCTCGACGATCTCAACGCCGATTACTTTTCCGGCGGACGGTGCCAGCACCTGTGCGATGGTACCTGTTCCACTGTAAAGGTCAAAAACTGTGGCGTTATCCACATTTCCGATAAACTCGCGAGCTGCGGAGTAGAGAACCTCTGCGCCTTTGGAGTTGGTCTGGAAGAAGGAGAAAGGTGTGATCTCAAACTGCAGTCCAAGAAGCTCCTCTTTGATAATGTCACTTCCGTAAAGGATCTCTGTATTGTCGCTCTTAACCACGTCTGCCAGTGAATCATTTGTAATATGCAGGATTCCTGAGAGTTCACCCTCCAGTTCAAGGGAAAGAAGCATGTCCTTCCATGCTGTCAGATCACAGTCTGCCTGACTTGTAGTAACCAGGGCTGCCATCACGGAACCATTTGCCGCACTTCTTCTGAGAAGAAGGTGTCGCAGGTATCCTTCATGACTCATCTTATGATAGAAAGGCAGGTTCTGCTCTCTGAAATACTCGAGAGTTGCCTTCACGATACGGTTGAAGTCCTCATGGACAATCTGGCAGTCGCCGGCTGGGAGCACATCGTAAGTACTTCCCTTTTTGTGCAGACCCAGTGACAGTGGTCCATCCTTGAACTCATCACCAAAGGAATATTCCATCTTATTTCTGTAGTGGAATCTTGTCGGACTTGGTACAACACCTTCAAATACCCAGTCAGCATGACCCTCTGCATCGGTCTGTCCGCCTGCCTGAATAACCGGATCCAGCAGTTCACGGATCTGCTCTGCTTTCATCTCCAGCTGCTTCTCATACGGCATGGTCTGATACATGCATCCGCCACAAGCCGGGAAAATGCTGCAATACGGCGCTTCCTCATCCGGTCTTTTCTCCAGAATCTCCAGCAGTCTTGCCTCAAGTTTATTTTTCTTCTTTTTATTTACCTGGAATCTTACCTTCTGACCCGGCATACCATTCTTTACAATGATCCTTGCGTCGTCCACCTCAACGATTCCTTTATTTGGAAATGAAACCTTCGTGATCAGTCCCTCTCCGATATCGCCTTTTTTCATATCTATTCTCCAATCTATGCCTTTTTGAAGGCTTGTCATTGACTTCAACAATCGTTCATCCTCTGCAGTTCTCTACAATAGCCTGTATTATGTTATATCAAATTCTTCTGCAGTTTTGCTATTATATCATGAAATAGTGGAAAAAGAAAAGAGCTCTGACACACTCTGTGTCAAAGCTCTTTTGATCGTTTCATTCAACTACAAGAATTACTCTTCGTCCTCAGCCTCTTCTTCTGCCTCAGCCTCAGCTTCGTCTTCCTCTTCCTCATCATCGTCGTCATCTTCGAAATAATCATCGAAATCGTCGTCGAAATCATCCTCGAAGTCCTCAAGGTAATCAGGTGTGAAATAACGATATACTGCATATGCAATGCCAGCTACTGCTGCAACAGCACCGATAACAGCAAGGATCCAAAGGATCGTTGTTTTCGGTTTCTCAGCCTCTTTTTTCTCTTTCTCACGAAGGATTGCAATTAATTCATCAATTTTGTTCATATGGGCCACCCGCTTTCCTGTTTTTGTGTTCGTATCGCAGGTTTCCCGCGATTAACTATTAACAGTATAGCACAGTTTTGTCTGCTTGACTATAGTATCAAACACATATTGTGTGCAAAAATTTTAAATTAAGATAGATTGACTGACAATTTCTTTAGTTAAGCAGAGTGCTTAGTTCTCGCCGTATCCGTCTGGGTTGTTGCTCTGCCATCTCCAGGAGTCTGCACACATCTCTTCGATATCATACTGTGCTTCCCATCCCAGCTCTTCTTTTGCCAGTGTAGCATCTGAGTAGCAGGTTGCGATATCGCCAGGTCTTCTTGGCTTGATCTCGTAAGGAACGTCTTTTCCACATGCTTTGCTGAATGCTTTTACAACATCCAGTACGCTGTAGCCTTTTCCTGTTCCCAGGTTGTATACTTTAACGCCAGGATTCTCTTTGATCTTATTGATTGCTGCAACATGTCCAAGAGCCAGATCTACAACGTGGATATAATCTCTTACACCTGTTCCGTCAGGAGTGTCGTAATCATTACCGAATACACCAAGGCACTCACGTTTTCCAACTGCAACCTGTGCAATATATGGAACCAGGTTGTTTGGAATACCCTTTGGATCCTCTCCGATCGTACCGCTCTTATGAGCACCGATTGGATTGAAGTAACGAAGAAGGATTACATTCCACTCTGCATCAGAGGTATGAATGTCTGTAAGGATCTGCTCGATCATGTGTTTTGTCCAGCCATATGGGTTTGTTGGAGTTCCCTTTGGACACTCTTCTGTGATCGGGATAAATGCAGGATCTCCGTAAACTGTTGCACTGGAGGAGAAGATAATGTTCTTTACTCCATGTTTTCTCATTGCATCACAAAGGTTCAGTGTTCCTGCGATATTGTTCTGATAGTACTCAATTGGTTTTGCCACAGACTCACCAACTGCTTTCAGACCTGCAAAATGAATTACACAGTCTACATCAGGCTCTTTGTCAAATACATCATTCATAGCTGCTGCATCTGTAATGTCTGCATTATAGAATGTCAGATCTTTGCCTGTGATGGCTTTGATTCTCTCCAGTGATTTCTCACTTGCGTTGTAAAGGTTATCTAATACTACTACATCGTAGCCTGCATTTAACAGTTCTACACAAGTATGGCTTCCGATATATCCGGCTCCGCCTGTTACTAAAATTTTCATCTTTATCCCTCCATCTTTACGCTTATACGCGCTCAATTTTACTCTCGTATGGGGCAAGTGTACAATCTTTGTCCTTTACCTCATAGCCGTTATGGTTCATGACCATACGGACTTTATTCTCACCGCTGCCTCGATAACAGATCTCAACACCTGCTTCACTTGCCTCAGTTTGAATCTGATTATCTGCCATGATCTGATCCATGATTGCCTGTGTGGTATCCTCATCCAAACCACAGCCAACATAATAAATCATGCCTTTACCCTGTTTTTTACGGGTTACTGCTGCATACATATCATAGAATGTATCTCCGTAACCATAAAGCACCTCTGCATCAGAAACCTCCAGCATCTCACGGAATACACCGGAGATACCTTTCTTTCCTTCCATAATGCCTTTGCCCACAACAGGGAAGTTCTGTCCTTCCTGAAGACTCTCTGTTTCAACTACCGCAATTCCTGCAAACTCACTGTAAGATACAGGAATAACCTCTCCGAAGACCAGATTGTTATGTGCATCCTTCACAGATGTTCTGTAAGTCAGTACTACTGTACCACCATTCTCCACGAAAGCTTTCACTTTCTCTGCCATCTCTGGCTTTCCGATAATCATCTGTGATAATACTACTACTTTGTAGCTGTTTAAATCAACTGTTTCAGGAACAACATCTACAGGAACATTCCTGTTATAGAAAGCCTTGTAGTTCTTCTCCATCTCTGTCTGTGGATGAAGCAGGAAACTCTGTCTCTGAATACGAAAAGCTGCCAGGGAATCGTAATCATAAAGAATTGCCACATCGCTCTTCATCGGTGTTTCCATGGCCTCTTTGTTTGCCATCATATCTTTGAAGCAGCTCTGTACCTCATAGAATTTTCTTCTCTTTACATTATCTGCATCAATGATACCGTAGCAGAACTGCTCTGCTCCCTTGGTAGCACCACGATAACGGAAATACATCATGGACTCACAACCATGAGCAAAGCCCTGATAAGACCACATCTTGGCCTGGTTTGGACGTGGGGTATAGCCAGTTACATCATGTCCCTGTGCACCCATGATTGCTTCTGTGATCCAGAAATTCTGCTGTTTGAAGCCACGCATCATATCAAGACCGAAAGCAATCTGGTGTGGTTCCAGCGGCTCTCTCTGTCCACCCCATACCGGGTAGTTGTTGTAAGCAACACGGTCGATCTGAGCAGCCACTTTGGAATAATCCACATGCTTGTCCATTCCTCCGGCTGGGAAATCATGGATCACATAAGCATCCGGTGCGATTTCCTTTACCAGTTTTGCCTGGAAAGTCATGAAGTCCACAATACTCTTATTTCTGAAACGCTCCCAGTCCAGGCGAAGTGCCGGATTGTGAGTAGTAATAGTTGCTGTCGGAGTCGGAATCTCGTCAAAAGAATTATACTCCTGTGACCAGAACGTAGTTCCATAGGTTTCGTTCAATGCGTCGATATCTCCCTGGAACACTTCTTCCAGATATTTCTGGAAAGCCTTATGGCACTGCTCACAATAACATACGTCACTGTCCTCATGACCGATTTCATTATCAATCTGCCATGCCACGATTGCTTCCTCATCTTTATAATGCTCTACCAGCTTACGGATGATCTTCTCGGAATACTCATACATAACAGGAGAGTTAAAGCAATACACATGACGTCCGCCAAATGCTCTCTTCTTGCCATACTCAAACTCAGAAAGAATAGATGGCTCCTTTTTTGCCAGCCATGCCGGGATCGTCGCTGTCGGTGTTCCCATGATCACCTTCAGTCCCTTTGCCTTTGCATGTGCGATCACATTGTCAAAAAATGAGAAATCGTATGCGCCTTCCGTTTTCTCCATCAGATGCCAGGAGAACTCAGCAATGCGGATCACATTGCATCCAAGTTCAATAATTGTATCAAGATCCTGATCCAGGAGGGATGCATCCCACTGTTCAGGATAATAATCAACACCCAACCACATAGTATTCTTCTCCTTTTTATCAATACTTGTTCCTGTATCTTTTATTGTATAATCCCGTCTGCTTTTGTCAACATAACCATCCCGCTTTTTGTATATATAATGTCACATATTTACAGATGAAAACTATCAAAATCATTCATCTGATCGCTATTGAATTACCGACAATCCTTGCTGATTATTCTGAAAAAACTGTGTCCTTCCACTAATGCATAGACGCACTTGTCTTCCTATGCTATTCTTTGTGAAAGA
>JAKSRN010000147.1 GCA_024403585.1 Lachnospiraceae bacterium
AGCTGATGGAGGATGTGTTATCCGGCGAAAGCGTTTCGGCTTCGAAGATTGAGAGGGAAGAATTACTGCAGCTGTTGTCGGATCTGTAGGAATTGGGATACGAGCCTATGATGCCAGTAGTAAAAAAGCTCGTATGAACCGAGAAAACTTCTACTATCTAATATTTGACCCTTGGGATTGCCCCTAAAGAAATTTTGACATCCACGAAAAAAGCAGGCGATTTTGCGCCTGCTTTTTTGTATCCTGGATTACAATGTCTAAAGGTCAACGACTGTATAGAGCAACACGATTGACAATATATTGACGCGGTGTCAGAATAGAGATATAATACGGGAAAATGACACAGAGTCAAAATAGAATAGAATGCTTATGCGTGTTCAAATAGCCACCATTAGCTCTGATACCCCTAAAAAGAGCAAAATACAGCTACCACGAAAGGAAATCTCCCATGAAATATACGAAGTTAGGTAAATCAGATCTGAATGTATCCCGCATCTGTATGGGCTGCATGGGATTTGGTGATGCTGCAAACGGCCAGCACAGCTGGACTGTGGACGAAGATACAACCAGAGATATTATCCGCTATGGATTGGATCAGGGAATCAACTTCTATGATACCGCCATCGCCTACCAGAACGGAACCAGCGAGCAGTATGTCGGCAGAGCCCTTCGTGACTTTGCAGGACGCGACGACTATGTCATCGCCACAAAATTCCTTCCAAGAAATCAGGAGGAGCTGGACAATCAGGTGAGTGGGCAGCAGCATATTGAAAACTCCCTGAATCAGAGTCTTCAGAACCTTGGCATGGACTATGTAGACCTCTACATCTACCATATGTGGGACTACCACACCCCGATGGAAGAAATCATGGAAGGTCTGGATGCTGTTGTGAAAGCAGGAAAAGCCCGCTACATCGGCATCTCCAACTGCTTCGCATGGCAGCTTGCAAAAGCCAATTTCTTTGCTCGTGAAAACAACCTCACAGAATTTGTCTCCATCCAGGGCCACTACAACCTGATCGCCCGTGAGGAAGAGCGTGAGATGGCACCATTCTGCTATGACCAGAACATCGCCATGACACCATACAGCGCCCTGGCCAGCGGAAGACTCTCCAGAAAGCCAGGGGAGACCTCATCCCGCTTTGAGAAGGACTCTTACGCGAAATTCAAATACGACAAAACAGCCGAAGCAGATTCCCAGATCATCAACCGTGTTCTCGAGATCGCTGAGAACCGCGGTGTCTCTATGACTGAAGTGTCTCTGGCATGGCTGCTCACCAAGGTAACATCCCCGGTCGTAGGAGCAACAAAACTCTCCCACATAGATGGTGCGGTAAAGGCAGTCGATCTTCAATTAACCACCGAAGAAATTAACTACCTGGAAGAGCTTTACATTCCACATGCCCTCGTGGGAGTGATGGCCCAGAACGGAAAACAGAAGGCAGGAAACGTTGTATAGAATGATTCAGAGCAGGAACCAGAGACAAGAAGAAAAGCAAGAGCCTGAAATAAGGAGAAAATAATGAAAAAACGATTAGCAGCATTCGGAATAGCCCTTCTGATGCTCGGATTCACAGGCTGTGGAAACAGCTCCGGGCAGACCACACAGGAAAAATCCGAGGAAACAAAGACTACAGAAGCAGGAGATTCCCAGCCAGCCCCATCTGGCGCACAGACCCTCGTTGTCTATTTCTCCGCTACCGGAAACACCAAAGGAATTGCCGAAACCATCGCCAGCCTGACGGAGGCAGATCTCTACGAAATCATCCCGGCGCAGGAATATACCGATGCCGACCTGAACTACAGCGACTCCAACAGCCGCACCTCCATCGAACAGAATGATCCGGACAGCCGTCCTGAGATTTCAGGCGAACCACTCACACTGGATGGCTATTCCACCATCTATATCGGTTATCCGATCTGGTGGGGCGAAGAACCAAAGATCATGGATACCTTCGTTGAAAGCTATAACTTCGACAACATCACCATGATTCCATTTTGTACCTCCGCCAGCAGCGGTGTAGGAAACAGTGCTTCCAATCTTGCAGAACACGCCGGATCCGGAAACTGGCAGCCGGGCCAGAGATTTAGCGCAGGAGCAAGCGAAGAAGAAATTGCCAATTGGCTGCAGTAGGGACGCTTCTTGTCACATGGAGTGTCCCCCTGTTATGTTACAGGAGATGACGACTATGTCAGTACAAAAAGATAAACAGCTTTTTTCCGGGGATGATCTTAAAAAGATGATCCTTCCTCTTTTCATGGAACAGCTTCTGGTGATCCTTGTCGGAATGGCCGATACACTCATTATCAGCTATGCCGGCGAAGCCGCTGTTTCGGGCGTTTCACTGGTGAACCAGTTCAATACTATATTTATCTACCTGTTTACGGCCCTGGCATCAGGCGGCGCCGTTGTGATCAGCCAGTATATCGGTAACAAGGATTCCGAAAATGCAGGCAAGGCCACCAGTCAGCTACTGATGTTTTCAGTCGTGTTCTCCCTGATTATCGCATTGCTGGTATTACTGGGGGATAAGATGATGCTTCGCCTGCTTTTTGGCAGGGTTGAAGCAGATGTTATGAGCGCCTGTGTGACCTATCTTCGAATCTCTGCCCTTTCCTATCCGATGCTGGCAATCTACAATGCGGGTGCCTCTCTGTACCGGAGTCTTGGAAAAACCACTGTAACCATGTATATTTCCATCCTTTCCAATCTGGTAAACATAGTTGGAAACTGTATCGGAGTATTTCTGCTACATGCAGGTGTAGCCGGTGTTGCATGGCCATCCTTTATTGCAAGAACCTGTTCGGCTGTGATCATTACCATTCTCTGCTACCGAAAAACACAGGAGATCCGCTATGAGAACCAATATGTATTCTCCTTTGACGGCAGCATGCTGAAAAGAGTACTGGGAATCGCCATTCCAAACGGTGTGGAAAATGGCGTTTTTCAGCTGGTTAAGGTTGCCCTTTCCAGTATTGTGGCAATGTTCGGAACCTACCAGATCGCCGCAAATGGCGTCGCACAGAGCATCTGGAGCCTGGCCGCCCTCTCCGGAGTAGCCATGGGACCTGTCTTTATCACCGTGATCGGACAGTGTATGGGTAATTCCGATACTGAGTATGCCGAGTATTATTTCAGGAAGTTGATTCGAATCACTCTTCTGATCTCTGCCGCATGGAATCTGCTGATCTTCCTGGCGACACCGCTGTTTCTGAAAATGTATGCTCTGGAACCTGGTACTAAAAAACTGGTGCTGGAGTTGGTGATCCTTCATAATATTTTCAATTCGGTGGCATTTCCCTTTGCAGGGGCATTGGGAAATGGACTGCGTGCGGCGGGGGATATCCGCTTTACCATGCTGGCGTCACTCTTTACGACGGTTTGTGTGAGACTGGTATTTTCCTGGATCTTTGCCTATGGTTTGGGACTTGGCGTCATGGGCATTGCCTGGGCCATGTGTATGGACTGGACCGCCAGAGGAGTGCTGCAGTATATGAGGATGCGAAGCGGAAGATGGAAAGAGTTCAAGGTAATTGGATAAATAAAGTAGACGCGTGTCCTGCTGTTTTTATACAATAGACTCAGAAACGTACAGACCAGCCTGACAGCCAGGAGGAGAAATATGCAGGAATACGAGAAAAAACACCTGAAAAAAGTACTGAAAACCGCAGCAGAGTGCACCGTCTTACTTCGGAAGAACGGACAGTTCCCATTGGAGGGGCCTGCTAAGATCGACGCCTTTGGATCCGGTATGCGCTATACCGTCAAAGGCGGCACCGGCTCCGGCGAAGTCAACTCCCGATTCACCAGAACCATCGAAAAGGGGCTGGAGAAGAGCGGCTTCGAGATCACATCCAAAGAATGGCTGGATGCCTACGATGTTGTCAGATCCCAGGCTAAAAAAGACTTCGCAAAGCAGCTGAAAAAAGAAGCAAAAGCCAAAAAAGAAGTTGTCTTCATGTATGCCATGGGCAAGACCATGAAAGAACCCAACCATGAGCTTCCTCTAGAAAAGCATGCTGACGTCGCCATCTACGTACTCAGCCGCAACTCCGGCGAAGGAAGCGACCATGAACCAGTAGAAGGGGATGTAAAGCTGGCAGAATCAGAGGTAAGAGATATTTTGGCACTGGATAGCATGTATGAGAAATTCATGCTTGTGCTGAACGTCGGCGGCGTAGTGGATCTGTCTCCTGTAAAAGATGTGGGGAATATCCTCCTCTTATCCCAGCTGGGAGTCGACTGCGGACGTGTTCTGGCAGAGATCCTGACCGGAAAGCAGAATCCATCGGGAAAACTCACGACCACCTGGTCAGCCTGGGAGGATTACTGCAGCGAAGGTACCTTCGGTGATTGGAATGAGACAAGATATAAAGAAGGTATATATGTAGGCTATCGCTATTTTGACAAGATTGGAAGAAAAGCCTTGTTCCCGTTCGGTTACGGCTTATCCTATACAGAGTTCGAAATCCAGACAGAAGACGTGTCTGTAGATGCTGACTCCATCACCATTAAAACCAAAGTGAAAAACATCGGTTCCCGACCGGGAAAAGAGGTTATCCAGGTGTATGTTTCCATGCCGGCTTTCAGTTGTGGTAAACCATACCAGGATCTTGTTGCCTATAAGAAGACAGCATTACTGAAACCGGGGCAGGAGGAGACGCTGGAGCTGGCCTTCACCCTGTCAGACTTTGCCTCTTACAATGAGGATACTGCCTGTTACATCCTGGAAAAAGGCGATTTCATTATAAGAACAGGCAACAGCTCTGTGAATACGGAGATTGTTGCGGTGGTCAATCTGGATGAGACGGCTGTAACCCGCCAGGTGAAGAATTGCCTGGGTAAGCCGGACTTTGTGGATAGCTTTATTCCGACCAGCAGGGAGCCCATGTCTGATCTATTCAGCGATATGCCGGATGAAAGCAGAGACGTACCGTTTGGAGGTGGAGACCCGGAAGATAAAGGCAGAGATGTGCCGTTTGGAGGTGGAGACCCGGAAGATACAGGCAGAGACGAGCCGTTTGGAGGTGGAGATCAGGCTGCTGGCGTCGATGATATGCCGACTGGAAATAAATACCAGGCTGCGGGCATCAGATATCTGCAGATTAAGAGTAGTGAGATTGCTACATCCGTGGTCGATTATACTCATGCCTACGATATAGATCCGCGAGTGAAGGCATTTACAGACGAAGAGCTTGCTTATCTTGCAATCGGAAATTTTG
>JAKSRN010000148.1 GCA_024403585.1 Lachnospiraceae bacterium
GACCATACACCATTCTCTACAGCAGTTTTGCCATGACCTACATGATCATCTGCCGCAACAATGTAGCCTGCATCCATGAATGCAACGATCATGTGAAAATATCGTCTGGAATGCTCTCCAAAACCATGGATCAGCTGTACGATTCCGGTTGGCTCACATGCCGGAACATAAATCCAGCCCTGTACCTGATCACGTTTGTTGTAAGATTCGAATGAGACCTCATGTAACATAGTAAATCCTCCTTACCCACTTTTGTTTTTTATGCTCTTTCCTTTGCAGCTTTTATAATCAGTTCTGCACAAAGATCCACACCCAGTCTGCTGCTATCCAGAGCCAGATCATAGTTGGCTACATCGCCCCATTCACGCTCTGTATAGAATCTGTAGTATGCTTTACGTCCTTTGTCTTTTTTCTTCATCATTTTCTCGATTGCTTCCCCTTCCTTCGGGAAACGCTCTTTATATGTTTCAACTCTGTATCGCATATCAGCGTGGATGAAAATATTCAGACTCGGGACTCCTTCCTCTTCGAGAATGGCATCGGCACATCTTCCGATGATCACACATGGACCTTTTTTCACTTCTTGTAATATGATCTTTCGCTGTACATGGTACATATCGCTCTGGTCATCTCCCAGATAAAGTCCATTGTAAAACTTGGCATTCATGAGAAAATCCAGCTGAGAGAGATACTCACCCTTTTTCTCGATCTCTCTTGGATCAAAGCCTGTTTCCTTTGTCACCTCAGAGATGAAATACTTATCGATGAGAGGAATATTCAGGGCATCCGCCACTTTCTCTCCGATCTTCCGTCCATTGCTTCCTACTTCTCTGCTTATGGTAATAATTGGCATCATACAAAACACCTTCTTTCTGATGGCACTATTCAACAATGCCTTCTTGTTGATGTCTGGTTTTAATGTTGCTTCTATTATACCATGTATTCCCAGATACTAATATACAATATTTTTAATAGTCTGAATCAATTTTGTTTATCTCCGTATTTATCTGACTATTTTAGTGTAAAGCTGCCATTCGTATTCCGATTTGCTTCATGCTCATGATCACGCAGCTGCTAGGCAGCTTTGTCAGCAGGAGCTTAGCTCCCCCTACATAAGCATCCGTCCTACTGATCCTGAATTCTTCTCTTAGCCGCATATAATGGTCGATTTTCGTCCTTGGCAGCCCGAACCTGCACCTGCAGCTTCTCACCTGCCACACCTGCTACCTCTTCCATGCTCTGCCTGATTTTCCTCTCCAGAATCTCAATGTCAGCTTCTGGCAGGCACAATGCTTCCAGATCTGCCGTTTCACCGAACCAGCTCACCCGATAATCCACCAGCTCCTTTATCGCAAACATCTGATTGTCCAGTTTTCTCATCTGTCCGGATGCACCAATTCTGGCTACTTCATCCAACCGCACCACGTAGCTTCCGCATGGGCATCTGCCTGGAAGAATTCGGGTCCTGTCACCTGTTTTATAGCGGACCAGCGGTTGTGCCTGCATGCCGATGGTGGTAATGACAAGTTCTCCGAACGTTCCATCCGGAACCCTTTTTCCTCTCTCATCCACGATCTCGGCGATCACATGGTTTTCCCGAAGATGCATGCCCTCATGAGCCGGACAGCAGATAGCTCCGCCAAGTCCCATCTCTCTGGATCCGTAATGGGGCCAGAGTTTTGCACCCAGGATCCGCTCGCACTCTTCAATCACAACTTCCGGGCAGGCATCACCGGACACCAGTGCCCTCTTTAAGCTGCCCTTTCCATACAGGCGAAGCAGTCCCAAAAGCACAACCGGCATTCCCACAAATGTCTCCGGTTTCTCAGTTTCCAGAATCTCCTTTAATTCTCCGAATGTCTTTCCAATACCAGCTTCAACAGGCTCAGCCCCCAGATTCCGTATAGCCGCAGAGATCAGTTCTCCCAACCCAAACGGCCCGGAATATGGCATGCAGATCAGGGTCTTATTGCCAGGAAAGACAAATTCGCCAAGGCCTGCCTCAAAAAGCCGGATGGTATGAAGACAATCTTCCTCTGTATAGAAGACTCTTTTCCCGGCACCGGTAGTACCGCTGGTCTGCTCAGAGATCACTTTGGAAATCTCTGCCTGCGACAGGACTACCATTCTGTTACCGTTTTTGATCAGATCCTCCTCTGTAGTAAAGGGAAGATCCTCCAGTTCTTTCAGCGCAGAAAGAGAAGAAGGCAGATTTTTGTAAAATCCGCCTCTTTTTTCTTCTCTCTCCAGCAGTTCATTCAATTTTTTCAGCTGAAGGGCTTCTACTTCCTCTCGTGAAGAAGGTACCATGCCCTCCTGCTCTATGATCAGTTGATCGATTCTTGATTTCTGCATGAGAATTTACATGTCCTTTTTTGTATCTTTCAGATGCTGTTTTGCTATCAGCATCTTGTTTCTCTTTCAAATGCTATTACTGCTTCCAGCATCTAACTTCTCTTTCAGATGCTATTACCGCTGTCAGCATCTTATTTTATTTATCCTCCAGCGCCTTCTCTACAGCCAGCACCTTTCCAAGGGCCAGTTCTTCCGGAACATAGACAAATCCACAGATTGGGCAGACCGGCATCTCAACAGGAAAACCGTTGTCCAGATACATGAATTTGGCTCCGCTTTTTACCAGCGGCACTTTGCACTTCATACATTTGATCTTTCCTTCCGGATCAATGGAGTAATAATTTTTCTCAGCCATTACTGTCCCACCCTTTTCACAATATTCATACGGTGACTGTAGGCGCGGTGCACCAGATAACCGGTTTCGGTCTCGGTGTAGCGCACCCAGAAGGTCACATTACCCAGACGGCTTCTGGATACCAGCTGTCCTGCAGGCTCATCCAGAATTGCTTCGCCGGTCACCCGGTAATCTGCAAGAACCTGTTCCACATCGCTCTTCAGGATCATTCTGTCATCCATCATGCACAAAGCTTCCTCGGTGTATTCCACTGTAAAGCCAAGGTCCTTCACTACAGGTTCCTCCTTCCATACATTTTTCAGTAATTTCTGCAGCAGAGTCAGTCGATTGTAGCGTTTCTCACTGATATCCGGCGGGCTGCCTGCATCAGTGCCGTAGATCAGCTCCAGAATATGACGGGATTCTCTGCCCTCGCGTACAAACCGGTCTCTGCAGGCCATGCAGTAGGTGATATACGGCGCATCAGATCTCTCCAGACACTGTTCCGTCATCTTTTTCGCAAGGCTGCGGTTGGCATAGCTGGTAAGACCACCGTAACCGCAACATGGAGATGTATCACCGGAATATTCGATTTCCACGATGGATCCACCCATCTTTTCAACCAGGGAACGGATCTGTGTCTGCACCTCTTTATTGCCTCTTGCTCCACAGGAATCGTGGATGGCAGCCGGACAGCTAAGGCTCATTGCAGATGCAGGAAGACCAATCTCATCCAGAATCTGCCAGATTCCGATGACTTCCGCTTCTCCGTATCCAGCCAGCTGTTTCATACAGCTTGGACAGCCTGCGATTATGATCGGATTGCCCAGTTTTGCCAGTTCCTGTTTGAGGAGTTCTTTTGTCTCTTCCAGCATCTCATAGCGTCCTGCCCAGTCGGCAATGGCGCCACAACAGCCAAGCATGAGACCAACACCGCCTTCCAGACGCTCCATCAGATCCAGATAGGCTGCTTCTACTGTTCCTGGTGCAATGGCAGAAGCCTGACATCCAGGGAAGAAAACATATTTCACTGTTTCATAACCCGGCTGTGCCTTTGCAAGCCATGCTTCCTCATTGCTGAACATCATATCCATCAGAGCAAACTCGTGCGTTGCCAGAGGCATCTTATCTGTAGAAACCATGTTTTCTCTTGCGGCACGGCATACATTACCCATATCAAATCCATTCGGACAGGTTACCGTACACTGACCACAGAGAGAACAGGCATTCATGGCATGATTCATCGGATGATCACCCATGATAATCTGTGTATTATTATAGATCTCTCTTGCAAGAAGAGCAGGATGCTTTTTGAATTCCCGGAGGTAAGCGCAGCCCTTGAAGCACTCTTCACAATGACACTGGATACAGCGCTTTGCTTCCTGAATCGCTTCTTCTTTGGTATAGCCGCTCTCTCCCATCGGAACACGGGCATCCGGTTGTATTCCTTCCACATTGGTGAAGAGCTTTGTCTCAACGGAACCCTCATTTCCTCTGTTGGCAGAAGGAGCCAGTTTCTGTGCCAATCTGTCCACAGTGAGAGCTGCTCGTTTTGCTCCCTGTGCTGCAGACATAACAGAATCGCAGACACCGGTGACCAGACTCAGTTCCAGAACCATCATGATATCATCGTCGAAGCTACAGTCAGGATCCATCATCTTCGCGATTGCCTCTGAACCACAGACCATATCATACTCTGCCGCTTTTTCTTCAACCAGCTCTTTTGTAAGTGTACATCCAAACTCGAAGTTCAGATCCAGACTCTTCAGTCTGGCAAGCTCCACCTGATGCTCCTCGTCGGAGAGGAAGCCTGCGGATGCTTTCAGATATGCTGAACAGCTCTCTTCTTCGCAGTAAATAGTGGTCGGATACATCTTTCTCTCCAGCTCACCTGCCAGGAAGAGAGGCAGAAGACCACTGCCGAAGATCACTGCTTTTTTCTTTTTTCTCATGCGGAATACTCCGCTGGATCTTGTTCGTTCCCCGTATTTTGCGATGGCTCTCTCCACCTCACGGATGGCTACGCCGTCCCCTAACTGGCAGAGTTTGCACTTTTTCTCACAGGGAGCCTCGCATCCGGCAGAAAGGATCACCGGAAACGGAGTGATTTTTTCATACAGGCTCAACGCCTTTTTAAAGTTGCCGGCTGCAGCGGCAGCAAGCACTGCCCTTGTATCCAGCTTCATGGGGCATTCAGCCACACAGTAAGCCGGTTCTTCATACACACATCTGCTGATCATGCTGTCCATCTCTTCTTTTGAAAGACGGTTTACATGATAGATATGTGTGGATTCTCTGTCTTTTATATATGCCATATTTCCTCCATCAATCTGCATCTCATGATAAAAACAGGAAGGTGGAAACTCCACCTCCCTGTCATTTTATCATATTTCACAAACAGACTGTGAATATATCCTCTGCATCTTCAGAAATTATGGATTTCAAATCAAATCAGAATTATTTCAGTATAGACCAGAATTATTTCAGATCAGAATTATTTC
>JAKSRN010000149.1 GCA_024403585.1 Lachnospiraceae bacterium
AAAAATGCAAAAAAAGCACAGGGACGAAGCGCCTGTGCTTTTACGTTGTAAATTATAATAGCATTCTTTTCTTTTGTAAAGAATGTTTTTTGTTTTTTTTCTTAATTTATGCAATATAAAACTAATTTAATTAGTTCAGTCATTGCTATCTCCTGCTAAAACTGCCTCTATCTTCTTCCGGCCTGCCTGAAATTACTTGGAAAACAGATCCGGAATTCCATACATATCGTATGGAGTCAGCTGGTATACATAGTAGTTCAGCCAGTTCAGATAGAAGTTTGCAGAATGAGAACGCCACATAAGAGGAGGTCTCTGTGTTGCATCATCATCCGGATAATAGTTCTCCGGCATTGCAACATTGTCCATACCTTTGGCGGTATCTCTCTGATACTCACCATCCAGTGTGACTCTGTCATACTCCGGATGTCCCTGGATGAAGACTTTGCGGCCATCCTCTGCCATGCCAAGAAGAAAACCGGCTTTCTCGGATTCAGCCAGAACCATCACTTTACCGCTGTCTTTGATCTCCTGCAGGTTCACCTCTGTGTGACGGGAATGTGGTGCCAGGAAATAATCATCAAAGCCACGTACAAGCGGAATCTTACGATCATTTACCTTATGCCAGAACAGACCGGAAATCTTCTCAGGAAGAATGTGTTTCTTGATTCCATAGAAGTAGTAGAGGGCAGCCTGTGCTCCCCAGCACTGGTACATGGTGGAAGTAACGTGTTTCTCTCCCCAGTCCATGATCATGGTCAGTTCCTGCCAGAAATCCACTTCCTCAAAATCAAAGAACTCGATCGGGGCTCCTGTGATGATCATTCCGTCGAAGTATCTGTCTTTTACATCATCAAAATACTCATAAAACTTGTTCAGGTGGCTCATGGACGTATTCTTGGACTCATGGCTGGATACCATCATAAAAGTAACATTCACCTGAAGCGGGGAATTGGATAAGAGACGCAGGATCTGCAGCTCTGTATCCTCTTTTTTCGGCATCAGATTCAGGATCAGAATCTCAAGTGGTCGAATATCCTGATGGATCGCACGATTCTCATCCATGACAAAGATATTCTCTTTTTCCAGAATCTCTTTTGCCGGTAAATCATTCTGTATTCTAATAGGCATTGTATACCCTCCTGTTTTGTCATAGTTTCATAGTATTGGCAGATGTCCCGTTGCAACCGGAACCATGTTTTCTGTCATTATTTCCAACTTCTAATTATAGCACTGATGGCATCAGGCTTCCACTAATTTCAGAAAATCCTCCTCTGACAGAATCGGAATACCTAATTCTCTTGCTTTCTTGTTTTTGGAAGAAGAAGAGGTTACATCATTATTGATGAGGTAGGTGGTTTTTGCAGACACGCTTCCGGTCACCTTGCCGCCTAATTCCTCGATCTTTGCCTTCAGTTCATTGCGGTTGGCAAAATGGTGGACGCTTCCGGTAATCACGAAAACTTTATCCTTCAGGATAAGCGTATTCTCGTCCACTTCTTTTCTTACTACAGTAAGAACCTCCATCAGGCGGTCAAAGATCTGACGGTTTTTGTCCATCTTCCACCAGGCAACAAAACCGGAAGCCAGTACCGGCCCGATTCCATCGATCATTCCAAGCTCCTCTTCATCCATTCCGCTGATCTTCTCCAGATCACCATGGGCAGCTTTGCAGATGATCTTTGCTGTAGTCACTCCGATGCCCGGAATTCCCAGGGCATACAGAAGTCTCTCCGGTGTTGTCTCCCGGCTCTTCTCGATACTTGCAAGGATATTCTCATAGGACTTGTCCTTGAAGCCTTCCATAGCCAGGATCGTCTCCCTGTGCTGATCCAGTCTGAAGAGATCTGCAAAATCTCTTACCAGTCCTTTATCAATAAACTTCTCCAGTGTATTCTCAGAGATTCCATCCATGTTCAGTGCATCTCTGCTGACAAAGAGGGAAAATGCCTTGATCGTCTTAGCCGGACAATCCGGATTCATGCAGTGGAGGGTCTCTACACCATTCTCAGAAAGGATCTCCGCTTTACCGCCGCATACCGGGCAGGTATCCGGGATGACCAGGTTGCTGCTTCTGGTACGGTTTTCCGCAATCTGCGGGATGATCATATTGGCTTTATAGACCAGGATCTCGTCACCGATTCCCAGTTCCAGTTCCTTCATAATGCTGATATTGTGGACACTGGCTCTGGAAACCGTGGTTCCCTCCAGCTCCACCGGCTCAAAGATGGCTACCGGATTGATCAGACCTGTTCTGGACGGGCTCCATTCAATCTCCAGCAGGTGGGTTTCACGGGTTTCGTCGGCCCATTTGAAGGCGAAGGCATTTCTCGGGAATTTGGCTGTGGTGCCAAGGGATTCACCATAAGCAATGTCATCGTAAAGGGCTACAAGACCATCGGATGGAAAATCATTGGTCTGGATCGCAGTGGCAAAATACTCCATGGCCTCGTCCAGAGTCTGTCCTGTCACAGCACGATATTCCACGCAGGCAAAGCCCTGAGAAGCCAGCCATTTCATCTGGCACTCCCTGGAATTCTCAAAATCCACGCCCTCTGCCTTCACCAGGGCAAATGCAAAGAACTGGACATGTCTCTCTGCTGTGATCTTATTGTTCAGCTGACGGACGGAGCCGCTGCAGAGGTTTCTCGGATTCTTGTAGCGGGCTTCCACATCCTCAATCTTCTCATTGATCTTTTCAAAATCAGAATAGGTGATCACTGCCTCACCGCGAAGGATCAGCTCACCCTGGTAAGGGATCTTCAGGGGCAGGTTTTCAAAGACTCTGGCATTGTTGGTGACAACCTCGCCTACAAGACCGCTTCCTCTTGTTACTGCCTTCTCAAGACTTCCGTTCCGATAGGTCAGAACGATGGTCAGACCATCCATCTTCCAGGACAGCAGGGTTTTGTTGCTTCCCATAAAAGAACGGAGTACCTCTCTGTCCTTTGTTTTATCCAGGGACAGCATAGCAGATTCATGCTGTTCCTTAGGCAGCTCATCCACTGCCGCATATCCAACATTCACTGTAGGAGAGTTGGCCATGATCATTCCTGTTTTCTGCTCCAGGGCCTGCAATTCATCGTACAGTGCATCATATTCCAGGTTACTCATGATCTCGCGGTCTTCCGCATAATATGCTTTGGACGCTTGATTTAATACTTCCACCAGTTCCTGTATTCTCTTTTTCTCATCCATTTCTCTTCACCCTGACCCTTCTGAACAGTTCTTTTTTCTCCTCTTCTGTAAGCGGCAGACAGTCTCCGGCTTTCATATCATCCAGCCTGACATTGACTACCCTTATTCGCTTCAGTGTCTGTACCTTTCTTCCGCAAGCCTGACACATCCTTCGGATCTGGCGGTTCAAGCCCTGTGTGAGGACGATGCGAAAAGTCACCTTGTCCACCGCCTCTACCTTGCAGGGGCGGGTAGTCACTTCCAGCTCCTTCAGGAAGACTCCTTTTCTCATCTTCTCCAAAAACTCGTCGGTCACAGGTTTGTCCACCGTAACAATATATTCCTTCTCATGATTTTCCCGGGCTCTCATCATTCCATTGATCAGATCCCCGTCATCAGTCAGGATCAGAAGTCCTTCCGAATCCCGGTCCAGTCTTCCTGCATAAGTTACCCTCTCCGGATAGTTCAGATAAGCGATCAGGTTTTTCTTTTCCCTCTGATCAGCCGTACAGACAATCCCTCTGGGTTTATAGAGCTTCAGATAGGTTTTCTCTTCTTTACGGGAAATCACTTTCCCTCTGACGGTGACCACGTCTGTTTCTTCTGCCTGCGAACCGGATACAGCTCTCTGGCCATTGATCAGAACCAGTCCCTGCTCCACAAGTCGATCAGCTTCTCGCCTGGAGCATACACCACATTCACTCAGATATTTGTTTATTCTCATGCCTTCCTCTCTCTCGATGGCCATGTCTCTTTGAAAAGAAAGCCGCCTCAAATCAGTATTCCTGCTTAAGGCGGCTTTTCTATAAATTCTTGAAATAATGCTGCAGATTTCTCTGACAGATCAGCTTTCTGAAGACTGTAATTCCGGATGCTCTGCAAGTACCTGATTGAATTCTTTCTGTACTTTTTCGATCATTGCAGCCACATTCTCGTCTGTCATCAGCTCTTCTATACGACCTTCTACAGCAGGATCCATATGGATATCAGAGGCCAGTCTCCAGTTTCCGTCTCCAATATCATACACATAGAATTCTGTCAGGGCAGGGATCTTTACATCTGATCCAGCCACTGTATAGCAATAGGATACGAAAGCGATTCTTGATTTCTCATTCGTACCCTTGCAGGTGCGGACTTCTACGTCTGAATAAGAAGTGATCTGTGTATTCTCTGTTACAGCACGAGCATCATCATCGGAGAAGCTGTCTACACAGGCAGCAACTCTGACCGGATCTTTGCTGGAAAGGCCATCAAAATAGCTCTTGATGAGGCTTGTGACCATACTGTCATCCACCTCTTTTGTGATCTCCTCTGCCTCTGGCTCCGGTGTTGTTGAAGGAGTAACAGAAGGTGTTGGTGTCACGGTTATTTCATGCTCCTTATCTGCTGCCTCCTGATCCACAGGATCCTTCACTGTTGGAATCGTCTGTACAGATTCTGTACTAGTCTCTGCTTTTACCGGAGTTTTTCCACCAAATCCTCCGGATACCAGTTTCACGATCAGTAAAGCAATTGCAATAATTACAAGAATGCCGCCAATCAGCATAAAATAGCGAAGATTATCGGAAATCCATTCTCTGACCGGATGCTCCGGCTTCTTATGTGTTCTTCTTCTGTATTCTCCCATCTTGTCTCCTCTCGGATCGTTCCTTCTTCTAAAGTCAGGCAGACATGCGCATCCCTCTTTTACCACTCTCTATATTTCCACAACATCGAGGGAGGGGTAGCTTATGCGTGCTCAAATCGCCCCTTAAAACAGCTCCGTCATTTTTTTCTTCGTAATACGAAAATAGCTGTCCGGGACAGAAATCTGCCCGGACAGCCACATCTGCATCCGCGTCTGGAGGGAATCGAACCCCCGACAACACGGTACCGGAAACCGTTGCTCTATCCCCTGAGCTACAAACGCTAGTATTGCCGGTATGATGCCGAACAACAGAGTAATCATAGCACAGGAGTCGTTAAAAGT
>JAKSRN010000015.1 GCA_024403585.1 Lachnospiraceae bacterium
CTTATATACTTCGTACACCATCTTCGACGATCGTCTACACAAAAAAGGCAGGTTCGCAATGAACCTGCCTTCATATTTTTCTTTGATGTTTGAAAAAGCTCTGAAATCAAAATTATTTGATTGTAACTTTTGCTCCCTCAGCCTCAAGTTTAGCTTTAACATCCTCAGCCTCAGCTTTAGATACAGCCTCTTTCAGTTTGCTTGGTGCGCCATCAACAGCTGCTTTAGCCTCTTTCAGGCCAAGTCCTGTGATCTCACGAACAACTTTGATAACTTTAACTTTGTTTGGTCCAACCTCTGTCAGCTCTACGTCAAACTCAGTTTTCTCTTCCTCAGCTGGAGCATCAGCTGCTGCTGCTACTACAACGCCTGCTGCTGCAGATACGCCGAACTCTTCCTCACAAGCTTTAACCAGCTCGTTTAACTCTAATACAGATAACTCTTTGATTGCCTCGATAAACTCAGCAGTAGTAAGTTTTGCCATGGTAAAATCCTCCATTATTTTTTTAATTTCATGATACGGCTGCCAAATGCAGCTCGTTACGCAGCCAAATTATTCTGCTGCTGCTTCGCCATCTTTCTCGGCGATCTGTTTGATAACACGAGCGAAGTTTGCGATTGGGGACTGCATACTTCCAAGGAGTCTTCCAAGAAGGATCTCTCTTGAAGGAATAGATGCAAGTGCCTGAACACCCTTCTCATCGTAGTATCCACCCTCAACTACTGCTGCAACGAGCTCAAGTTTAGGGTTTTTCTTAGCAAACTCAGCCATAACTCTTGCTGGAGCTGTAGCGTCATCTTTGGAAACTGCGATAGCGTTTGTTCCCTCAAGATGTTTGCAAAGCTCTTCACAAGGAGTACCCTGGAATGCCAGATTCATCATTCTGTTTTTGTAGACTTTGTAAGTGATTCCGGCTTCTCTCAGGTTCTTACGAAGCTGAGTATCCTGAGCTACTGTCAGACCAGAGTAGTTTACAAGTACAATACCTGCAGCTCCATCGATCAGTGTAGCGATCTCTTCAACAACCGGCTTTTTAAGTTCTACTTTTGCACGAATTGCCATGAATGGTGCACCTCCTTATAGAATATATGTACACGCACAAAAAAACCTGCTGGCACAAAGACACAACAGGACTAACTTCATTAATACGAAATCTTCCTCGGCAGGCGGATTCAACGCTTACACCTTACGGCACCTGCTGTCTTCGGCGTGATACCTGTGTATAATAGCATCTGATTTCTATTTTGTCAACACTATTTTTTTACTTTAGCAAAAAAAGTCCCCTGATCTCTCAGGGGACTTGTAAGCTCGAAATAATTCGATTCTATTATGCAAGCTTCATTGGGTTAACCTTTACACCAGGTCCCATTGTTGGAGCCAGTGTAACGCTCTTAAGGAACTGTCCCTTAACAGCTGCAGGTCTAGCCTTGTTGATTGCATTCATCAGCGTCTGGAAGTTGTCGCGCAGCTGCTCCTCACTGAAAGAAGCTTTACCGATCGGCACGTGAATGATATTTGTTTTGTCAAGACGATACTCAACTTTACCAGCTTTGATATCAGCAATTGCTTTAGTAACATCCATAGTTACTGTTCCGGATTTTGGGTTTGGCATTAAACCTTTAGGTCCAAGTACACGACCAAGACGTCCAACAACACCCATCATGTCTGGAGTTGCTACTACAACGTCGAAATCAAGCCATCCTTCTTTCTGGATTCTTGGAAGCAGTTCCTCTGCTCCTACGTAATCTGCTCCAGCTGCAGCAGCCTCATCAGCTTTTGCACCTTTAGCAAATACCAGAACACGAACAGTTTTTCCTGTTCCGTGAGGAAGAACTACAGCGCCACGGATCTGCTGATCTGCATGACGTCCATCACAACCTGTACGTACGTGTGCTTCAATTGTCTCATCAAATTTGGCAACTGCTAAACTTTTTACCAGAGTAACAGCCTCTTCTGGATCATAAAGGTTAGCACGATTTACTGCTTTCGCAGTCTCAAGATATTTTTTACCGCGTTTCATTGTCTAAATAACCTCCTAGTGGTAATTGCGGGATGCTCCCTCCCACGTCTGTCTTTACATATCAAAGGTAACTTTGTAGAATTAGTCCTCTACAACGATTCCCATACTTCTTGCAGTACCAGCGATCATGCTCATAGCAGCCTCGATGGATGCTGCGTTCAGATCTGGCATTTTCATCTCAGCGATCTCACGGATCTTATCTTTGGAGATAGTTGCAACTTTAGTTTTGTTTGGAACTCCTGAACCGGATTTCAGGTTGCAAGCTTTCTTCAGAAGAACTGCTGCTGGTGGAGTTTTTGTAATGAAACTGAAACTTCTATCTGCATATACAGTAATTACAACAGGGATGATCAGATCTCCCTTATCTGCAGTTCTGGCATTGAACTCTTTTGTGAACTGTACGATATTAACTCCATGCTGTCCAAGAGCTGGTCCAACTGGTGGAGCTGGTGTAGCTTTGCCTGCAGGAATCTGTAATTTAATATAACCTGTAACTTTCTTTGCCATAATTAGGCACCTCCTAATAAAATGTGGTAATTGCGGGGATTTCCCTCCCACAGACCGATTATTCGGCCTTTCTTACTTCTGCGAAACTGATCTCAACAGGTGTTTCTCTTCCGAACATCTCAACATTGATTGAAATAACCTGTTTCTGCTGATTAATGCTCTGAATCACAGCTGTTGTATCTTTCCATGCACCGCCAATAACAACGATCTGATCACCAACCTCGAGATCAACCAGTACTTTGTCTTCAACATTGAATCCAAGTGCTGTCATCTCTTCTACAGTAAGTGGTACCGGTTTGGATCCCGGACCTACGAATCCTGTAACACCACGTGTGTTGCGGACAACATACCATGTGTCATCGTTCATGATCATGTTAAGGAGAACATAACCAGGGAATAATTTTTTCTGCGTTGTTTTTTTAACGCCGTTTTTAATCTCTGATACATCTTCCATCGGAACGCGGACCTCAAGGATCTGCTCTTCAAGATGTCTGTTCTCAATCGTTTTTTCGATATTGGCTTTTACTTTGTTCTCATAACCCGAATACGTATGAACTACATACCATCTTGCTTCTGACATTGATTCACCTAATCCTTACTTGATAATAAACTGAACAAGCTGCAGACCAACACTGTCAATCAGCGTAATGAGAAGACAGAGGATCGCTGTAATGATTACTACTGCTACACTCTGTTTTCCGAGTGTCTTTCTGTCAGTCCAGATGATCTTGTTAAACTCAGCTTTTAAGCCCTTCATCCAGCTTTTTTTAGCTTTGGATTTTTTTTCATCTGCCATAACGTCACCTCACACCAGATTATTTGGTCTCTTTGTGCATTGTGTGTTTTTTACAGAATCTGCAGTACTTGCTGGTTTCCATTCTGTCGGGATGATTCTTTTTTTCTTTTGTCATGTTGTAATTGCGCTGTTTGCATTCAGTACATGCCAATGTGATTTTTACACGCACGACTTCCACCTCCACTGTATATTTGCGTTAATACTGGTCTTTCTCTCCCCTCTCCGGAACCCATTCTTTCGAATCTTCGGATCCCCAGCCATGCCATTGCTGTTTTCAAGGCATAAAAAAAAGACCTACTTCCATGTCGCTTTACAAATATAGCATGGAGTCAGACTTCTGTCAAGACGAATATTTATTCAAAACAGACATTTGCATCCCCCTTTTACCCATCCCTATGTCTCCACGACATCGAGGAAGGGGAAATGCTTATGCGTGTTCACTGGATCAAACAAAGCTGCCGTAATATTTACGACAGCTCTGTTCTTACCGATTATTAATCTTATATCTCTCTTATGATCCTTTGTGATCCTGGTCACTCTCCAACTCAGAAAGCCCTTTGGAATCTCTGTGTTACATCAGATCATACAGTTCCGGATTGGTTGGACGACGCTCATCCCATACAGAATTCGCATCGTAAAGATCCTCTGTCTTATCTCCGTCTCCAGGATTGAATACGGACTGCCACAGGCGGTAGCCATCCAGATTTCTTCTTCCCTGTCTCATATACAGATCACCGAACTCTACAAAGTACTTGGAAGAATCTACGTTACAGAAGATATTGAAGCCATGGGCTTTCATATACTGGAATTTCTCTGTGGAAGAATACTCCTCATTCCAGTTTGCAAGATCCTGGCCATGGGCAAAGATGATGATATCTGAGCCGCCGATCAGTGGAGCAACGAACTCCAGCCATTTCTCTGTATCTGCCTGTACTCTGGACATATCTGCATCACCGATATGCATATGACCCCATGTATGGCTTGCGAAGGTCCAGCCGTCTGCTTTGATGGCATCAGCAACCTCTCTTGCTTTTGCACACTCTGTTTCCCAGTTATATTCCGGATGGATTGCCAGCCATGCTTCCTGATCTGCAGTCAGTTCTACGCGGTCACGATAGCAGTAATCAGTTCTGTAACCGAGAATTCCGTTGTATCCGGTTAAAGCGATTGTTCCTTTTGCTCCTTTGTAGGAGAAGTCAGGATGGGTTTCCAGGAAATCATCCAGAAGCGGTACACAATCATAGGATCCGATCTGTGTGTTTCCATTCTCATCTACATACTCGCAGGTAGGTTTTCCATCTTCGCCTACAATCATCTTGGTTGCACAGCCACGGCCATCATAGCTGTGATAGTAGGAAAGGTCATCCAGTGAAAGTACGAATGGGATCTTTCCTTCCGGAAGCAGGATATCCTTCGGAATCATATGAACCAGACCGTCTTCTCCCATCTGCTCATCTACCATATCGTAGAGGCTGATCAGAACGTATCCTCTTTCATACATCTGCTCCATCATACGGTTAAACTCGACATCTGTGGTCATCCACTCACAGAATCCTTCTGTTCCGTTATTCCAGCCTGGTGTATCATTCAGAGAAAAACCTCTGGCCGGATCAATTACAAGTGAATGGAAGAATACATGTGTAACCAGTGTAGGCGGTGTTGCCACCAGTGAAGCCATCGCATTCTGGTACTCTCCCATCAGTCTTGTTACTTCAGAATCTGTCTGTCCGTTCTCTACAGTATTCAGAAGATCCATTGCGCCCTGATAATCATACTGAACAGCCTTTGCTTTCGCCTCTGCCACGATTGCATCACGGCTTCCTGCCGCAGGAACTTCTTCCACTGTTTCAGTAGCAGTCTCTCCTCCCTCCGGAGCGATTACTGCTCCCTGTCCGTCACCGGTATGATCCAGCTCGATCTGAGATGCGGCAACAGTCGGTTCCTCTGCCGGTTTGTTCTGTTTTCGTAATTTACCGATCAGCACAAGTAAAATCACCAATGCAACGATCAGTACTGCAAGAATCGCAATGCGGATTCTCATAATCTGTTTTCTTCTGCGCTGTGCAGCCTTCGCTCTTGTTTCTCTGACACGCGCTGCTTTTTCTCTTTCGTCCATAATTATTCTCCAGTTATGCCTCGGGTTACAAAAAACGCTATCAAAATTATACACTTGCGTCGTTTAAAAATCAATTAAGCTTCAGGAAGTTTTCAGGGTGACCACCGTCAGAAACGGGACATTCCCATCCTTTTCCCTTACTGATGACGCTGTGCATGAGCTGTATACATCAGTACAGCCGCTGCAATGGATGCATTCAACGACTCCACCTGTCCCTCCATAGGGATACGGATCAGGTGATCTGCCCTTTCAGACAGGGCTTCTGTCAGGCCATTTCCTTCATTTCCAATCAGAAATGCACACCCCTCACGATAATTCTCCTCCGCATAGGAATGCACTCCTTTCAGATGTGCCGCATAGGTCTGCACACCCTGTTTTTTCAGCCAGTCCATTGTCTCTGACAGATTCTCTTCATATATAAATGGCATACGGAAGATGGATCCCATTGTAGACCGAATAGTCTTTGGTGCAAACAGGTCCACTGTTTTTTTACTGAGGATAATACCGGTTACACCGGCTCCCTCCGCAGTACGGATGATCGTGCCGACATTTCCGGGATCCTGTAAATCTTCCAGGACCATGATAAAAGGCGCCTGTCCTTGCCCCAGCAGATCTTCCTTTTTATAAGAAGGAATGCGAATGACCGTCAGGATTCCCTGCGGTGTCATCGTATCACACATCTTCCCGAATACCTTCTCATCCACCAGCTCCACTTCCGTGCCTGCCAGCAGATCCTCGTGCTCCTTTGCAAAACTCTCTGTGGCATACACAGAATCAATCCAGGCCTTCGGAACTTCCCGGAAAAGCTTCAATCCCTCAGCCACAAACAGGCCCTTTTCTCTTCTGGCCTTTCCTTTTGTATTCAGCTGAACAACCTGTTTTACTTTTGAGTTACTTGCACTTGTAATCATTGTCTTCAGCTCCTTTTCATACTTTTCTCAACCAGGCGCACATTGGCCTCTCCGTATACAGAAATCAGTGTCTGTAGCAGTTTTGCATCAGCAGAAACATTTCTGCTTGGTGGCAGCCGTTTCATGGCCTTTTCGGCTTTTATATAAAGAACCACGGTGTCTTTTCCGTCTGATTCTCTCAGAAGATCATACAGATGAGCCACTTCTTTTTCATAGGCAGATCTGTCTGCAAACTGGATCCACAGTTCTTTATGTACCGCATCAAAAGCAGTGACCTTCTCCAGGATCAGCTTGCTCGGTTTATCTTCCTCCACATTGACTCTTCCCTCAATGAAGACCTTTGCATCCTCCTTCAATTCGTCAGCGTGCTTCTCGTAGTTATTTGGAAATGCAATCACCTCCACCGTTCCCACAAGATCCTCCAGCGTCAGGAAAGCCATGGTTTTATTATTCTTTGTATATTTGATGGTTTTCGAAGTGATCATGCCACCGATTCTCTCCCGGTTGCCGTCTTTCACTTTCGGAAGACCTGTCTCCTCATCCGGAAGGAAATCTGCAGTTACGGCAGAAACATTCTTTCTCCAGCGCTCCTCATATTCTTCCAGCGGATGTCCGCTGATATAAATACCGGTCACTTCCTTCTCAAAGGCCAGCAGTTCTTCTCTTGCATATTCCCCACAGTCAGGCATCCGAATCTCGAAGGCCTCCCTGCTCTCAGGTGCCAGCAGATCAAACAGACTCATCTGACCGGTCAGAGAATTTTTCTTCTCCTGGGATACCTGGTCCATGACCTGTCCGTACACCTGCATGAACTGCTTTCTTGTGCCTCCCATACTGTCGAAGGCACCTGCCTTGATGAAATTCTCCAGGGTTCTCTTGTTAACCTCTTTGCCACTCAATCGGCTGCAAAAATCTCTGAGATTGGAGAAGGTACCACCGGCATGCCTCTCTGCAGTGATGGTCTCCATCACAGGACGGCCGATTCCCTTCACAGCAGCAAGACCATAGCGGATACAGCCATTCTCTACGGAGAAATCACCTTCACTTCGATTGATATCCGGAGGAAGGATCTTAATACCCATCTTCCGGCAGTGAAGGATATACTCAGCAACCTTGCCCGGATTGTCCAGGCAGGAAGTCATAAGTGCTGCCATGAACTCTACCGGATAGTAATATTTCAGCCATGCAGTCTGGTAGGATACAATAGCGTATGCCGCTGCATGGGACTTGTTAAATGCATATTTAGCGAAGTCTGTCATCTCATCATAGATATGGTTGGCAACCGCTTCCGGGATCCCCTTGCTGATACAGCCGGGTACGCCCTTAGCAGCATTGCCATAAACAAAGTTCTGTCGCTCTTCTGCCATGACAGATACTTTCTTCTTGGACATGGCACGTCGTACCAGATCCGAACGTCCCAGGGTATAGCCTGCCAGATCACGAACGATCTGCATTACCTGCTCCTGATATACGATACAGCCATAGGTCGGCTCCAGGATCGGGCGCAGTGCTTCTGTTTCATATACAATGTCAGCCGGATGGTTCTTTCCTTTAATATACTGCGGAATGAAATCCATCGGACCCGGACGATACAGAGAGATACCCGCAATGATATCCTCCAGACTCTGGGGCTTCAGCTCTTTCATGAAGCTCTTCATTCCCGCAGACTCCAGCTGGAATACACCTTCGCAGTGACCGCCTCCGATCATCTTCAGCACCTTCGGATCATTGAAATCAATATCCATCATATCCAGAGCGGTGCCGGTGCTCTTCTCTGCCAGTCGGGCAGCATTCTGAATAACGGTCAGGGTTCGGAGCCCTAAGAAGTCCATCTTCAGAAGTCCCAGTTCCTCCAGAGTGGTCATCGTGAACTGGGTGGTAATGGTTCCGTCTGCCGCTCTGGACAGGGGAACATATTCATCTACAGATTTCTGAGAGATTACGACGCCGGCTGCATGCATAGAGGTATGACGAGGAAGACCTTCCAGTCTCTTTGCCATTCCGATCAGCCTTGCCACCTCAGCATCTGAATCCACCAGCTGGCGGAATTCCTGATTCATCTGCAGTGCTTTCTCAATGGTGATGTTCAATTCATTGGGGATCATCTTTGCGATGGAATCCACCTGTGCGTATGGAAAATCCAAAACACGACCCACATCACGGATCACGCCCTTAGCCGCCATGGTACCGAAGGTAACGATCTGAACCACACGGTCTTTTCCGTATTTGCGCACAACATAATCAATGACTTCCTGTCTTCTCTCGAAGCAGAAGTCCACGTCGATATCGGGCATGGATACTCGCTCCGGATTCAGGAAACGCTCAAACAGAAGACTGTAGCGCATCGGATCCAGCTGCGTGATGCCCAAGGTATAGGAAACCAGACTTCCGGCAGCACTGCCTCGGCCAGGTCCTACCATAATGCCATTTTCTCTGGAATAATGGATGAAGTCCCAAACGATCAGGAAATAATCTACATACCCCATGGTCTTAATGGTGTTCAGCTCGTATTCCAGACGATCCTTCAGTTCCGGTGTGACCGGATCGTATCTCTCCTCCAGACCTTCCCAGCATAGTTTATTCAGATAGGTCCAGGAGTCATAGCCCTCCGGCACCTCATATTTCGGTAATTTGGTTACACCGAATTCAATCTCCACATGACAGCGGTCTGCTATCTTCTGCGTATTCTCCAATGCCTGCAGGGCATATGGGAACATCGATGCCATCTCCTCTGGAGATTTCACATAGTACTGGCCGCCTTCGTAACGCATACGGTTTTCATCGGTTAATTTTTTTCCTGTCTGCAGGCAAAGCAGCACATCATGGGGCTCCGCATCCTCTGCATAGGTATAGTGGATATCATTCGTGCAGACCAGATCAATGCCTGTCTCCTGAGACATGCGCACCAGCTGCGGATTGATCATCCGCTGCTCCGGAATACCATGATCCTGCAGTTCCAGGAAGAAATTGCCCTTGCCAAAGATTCTCTCCAGGCGAAGAGCCGCCTGTTTGCCTTCCTCATACATATTGCGGACAAGATTTCTTGCCACTTCACCGGCCAGACAAGCAGAAAGGGCGATGATACCCTCGTGATACTGCTCCAGCACCTCATAGTCTACACGAGGTTTATAATAGAAGCCTTCCACAAAACCCTTAGAAACGATTTTAGTCAGATTCGCATAACCCGTATTATTCTCAGCCAGGAGAACCAGATGATAATATCTGTCCTCACCATTACTCTGCTCACGGTCAAAACGAGAACCCGGAGCCACGTATACTTCGCAGCCGAGAATCGGATTGATGCCAGCAGCTCTGGCAGCGCGATAAAAATCAATACAGCCATACATAACACCATGGTCAGTGATCGCCGCACTGTTCATGCCCAGCTCTTTGACTCTGGCAACGTATTCTTTAATTTTATTCGAACCGTCCAAAAGACTATATTCCGTGTGGACGTGAAGATGCGCGAAGTTCATTGCTGTTTCCTTTCTAATGTCAACCTTTGGGGACAGGTACGTTTTGGTGACTTTTTTAGTGACTTTCTTGCACTTTACTGCCTAATACCTCGAATTTATATTATACTGATTCCCCTCCCTGAAAGCAAGTTTCCTCATATAAAAAAGGGACAGCAAAAAAGCGAAAAAACCGGCTCCAGGGATAAACCCTTTGAACCGGTTTTGCTACAATCTTAAAAGACCTTTCCATTCATGAAAGAATTTCTTTTTGAAATAAAAAATCCGAAAATCACCGACAAGAAACCATCCCAAATTACACCAGGGAAATTCCTCCATCCTTCAGCACAATCGCTCTCTCCTTCAGCAGATGTCCCACCGCACGCTTGAATGCAGCCTTAGACATGCCCATCTCTGCTTTAATCTTCTCCGGAGACGCCTTGTCATCAAAATTCAGACGACCCTTATTCTGCTCCAGTTTCTTGCGCAGGAGCTCCGCATCATCATTCATCTGCAGATATGCATTGCGGCTGGTGCTGACAGTCAGCTTGCCGTCTGCCTTTCTCTCTGTTACAAAAAGGTGCAGCTTCTCGCCAACACGATAATTTTTCTGTACATTCTGTTTTGGAATCAGTGCAGAAAAGCAGTCGTCTACAGCTACAAACACACCAAAATTCTCACTGATCTCGTATACACGGCCTTCTACCTCATCACCCTTCTCGTAATCAGAATCCGTATAGAGGTAATGGTACACTTTCATGGTTGCACAAAGTCTCTGGCTCTTATCCAGATATAACGCAACCAGCACTTCTTCGCCAGGTCTTACCTTTCCTGTCTGCTCACGGAACGGAAGCAGAAGATCCTTCTCCAGCCCCCAGTCCAGAAATGCCCCGATACGGCCAACTTCTTTCACCTTCAGAACAGCTGTATGTCCCATTGTGATCAATGGCTTGTTCACTGTAGCGATCGGACGATCACTGGAATCCTTGTAAAGGAATACGCTGATCTTATCTCCCACTGCAGTTCCTGCCGGCACCTGTTTTGCCGGAAGCAGCACCTGCTCACTTTTATCATCGGTCTCTTTCTCAGCAAGATATACACCGAATTCAACTTTTTTAATAACCTGTAATGTCTGTTTTTTTCCTAACTCTAACATGTCTCTCCGTCCTTTCGTAACCTGTTTTTGTGTTTAAACTCTTTTTTGCATCCGGACTCTTTCGCGTCCGACTGCTTCCATATCCAGCCTCTTCCGTCTCCTAACTCTCTTGCATCCGGACTCTTTCGTCCCAGCCACCTTCATCGATCCAGAAACTCCGCCGTAAAATACGCCTCGCCCTCTGTTGTCTCCAGGGAAATCTGATAGCCTCCCTCTATTTTGCATACCTTCGGAACAACCTCATCCCCCAGATATGCCTGTTTCTTGTACTCCGCTCTGAAATGTACCGGAACAAAACCTTCGTCCAGATAATTTTCAGCCATATGGATATACTGTCCATTGTTTACATGGTGGTTAGTATCCAGGTGATATTCCTGAATGGAAAAATGCTCTCTTTCGGAACCGTCTCCCACCAGCGTAATCTTACGCGGCCCGAAATCCTCCTCCAGTTTCGGCTCCGGACCAAATGCTTCCGCCATATCTTTTCCGACTCTGGCAGGGCAATTCTTCTCCATATCCATCAAGATCCACTCAGAGTTTGCCATCACCAGCATCTCTCCGTTTTCTCTTTCGATGGTGTAATTTCTGCCTCCCATAAATCCACGGAAAGAATACGGCCAGGTCCGTACCACAAGATAGTCACCCATCCTTGGAAATGCTTTTATATGCAGCTGCCATCTGACAAGAACCCATGCAAGATGCGTCTCCCTGCTCCAGGCAAGACCTTTGTTCACCTCTTCTGCATGGAAGGTACTGGAATCCTGCAGGTAATTGATCAGATGAAATAAAGTAAGAACTCCATCCTGATCTGTTTCACTTAATCGAACCCGAATCGGCATAGCGTATCTCATGCATATTCCTCCTTCACCGCTGCTGCACTTTTTACATTGGCAATCTATCCTGTTGAGCATAAGATAAAGAAAAAGCGATTACAGAAATCTGTAATCGCTTTCCTAAAGCAGGGCTACAAGGATTCGAACCTTGAAATGACGGAGTCAGAGTCCGTTGCCTTACCATTTGGCGATAGCCCTTTGTGTCTCAACAAAATGTATTATATATGAGCACACACTAAAATGCAAGCATTATTTTTTCTTTTTTTCATTTTTTTCCACATGAGGACAATTGTTATGGGCTGGATTCATGTGTACCATCACATGCTTGATATTTGGATAGGTACGCTCAATGGAATCATGTACGCGTTGTGCCACATCATGGGCGTCCATCAATGTCATGCTGCAATCCAGGGCAATCTCTGCGTCCACATACACCTTCTCACCAAACATACGGGTAGACAGACGGTCAATCTGAACCACTTCCTTGTCAGAGGAGATCAGCTGACGAAGCTCTTTTTCAAATTCCTCCGGACAGGCCTTATCCACCATCTTATTTACCGCATCTGTACAGATCTCATAGGCAACCTTAAAGATGAAGAGACAGATCACAATACTGGCAACAGAATCCAGGATTGGAAATCCCATTCTTGCTCCGGCGATACCGATCAGTGCACCGATGGAAGACAGAGCGTCTGAACGATGATGCCATGCATCCGCGCGAAATGCTGCCGAATTGATCTTCTTTGCACAGGCAAGTGTATACCAGAACATAGCTTCCTTAGCAACGATCGATACCACAGCCGCAACAAGAGCGATCACACCCGGAGTGGCGATCTCCACCTTCTCAACAATATTCTTGATACCCGTATAACCAATACTTGCACCTGTTGCGATCAGAATAGCGGACAACAGCAGGGCTGCCACGCACTCCATACGCTCATGGCCGTAGGGATGTCCCTTATCGGCTCCCTTATCTGCAATCTTTACGCCCACCAGTGCAATAAAGGTGGCAAACACATCCGAAAGAGAATGTACCGCATCGGAGATCATCGCTCCGGACTTTCCAAAGATTCCCGCAAACAACTTGAAGGCGGATAAGGCAACATTACCCCCGATTCCCACCGCCGATACCTGGGCGATCACACGGTTGGCCTCCTCCTGACTGACTGGCTGCTTCATTGTTCCGCTAACATTGTCTTCTTTTCTGCTCATAGGCTACTCCTTTTCTTATAAATAACTTGTAGCAACTACTGTCCCGCAGATGATCGATCTTATGCAAAGACCAGGTCTCCCTGATCGTATTATTCATCCACTGTCGCTTTCGCAACCCGGCCCCATGACATTGTCATCGCCTGCTCAGTTTGTACTGTTGATTTGCGATCAGCCCTTCACAAATAGAAGGAACTGATATGCAGTGCAAAAAGTACTGTATTAATAACATAGCAAAATAAAGTTAGTCAATCATAAACGAGCGAAACACACTCTGTGCGTTTCGCTGGCTCGCGTGCAGTCGCCAAATCCACACATGCATGCACTTGGCTCGTTGCCATCGCCTAAACAAAATGGGGAAAATGCCTCGTTTCAGAACGCTTCGGTAGTCCTGTCAAACTGCATCTTCCCCATCTTCTTTTATTCTGTATAATTTTTCTCAAACCGGTTTGTTACTTCAAACCCACTAAATTCTATTCCAATTTATTATAGGTCATGCCGTAACTTCGAGCTTTTTCACCTCTTGTAAAGCGAACATTCGCATTCCGCTCTGCTACATGCTCATGCGTGTTCAATTTAACTGGAAGGAATCTGTTGCCACAGCTTCCGCTACAATCTCAAAAAGCACACCCATATTAAATCGAACCTGACGAGCATGGACCTCCACATGTGGATTAGCGGACGCTCCCTGCTCTCTTGAAAGCTGCAAGACTTTCTTTCTTGCCAGGTCCACCGCAAATTTTTCTGCCTCTTCCGCCTCTTCAAACATATATCGGGTGGCATCATCAAAGATACTGAAACCGATCAGGGTAGAACCGTCGTACTCAGCTTTTGCTTTCACCTGAACAGTGGTTACGATCTGACTGGCAATGGCACCCAATGCATTAGCCACCGGAGAATGCTCCTTAATAATGGCCGTTGTACCCAGCAGCTCTGCAACCTTTGGCAGAAAAACATGGATCGGTGCACCAACTCCTACGATCGGAAGATTACACTGAATCTTTGTGGAGGTCCAGTCGTCCGGAGTATTTCTGATCGCATCCTTATAAGCCCATTCAATAAACTGCTCCACACCGTCTTCCTGTGTTCTCCGGTCTCTGTTCGGATATTTCTGATCCAGCAGGATGCGGACCAGATTACAGTACAATTTTTTCTGTACCAGATCATATACAACTGAAGGAATATCCTCTTTCTTCTCACTGACATTTGCTGAGAGAAACTCAAGGGCCAGTTCCGCAGCTTCTGAATTATGCTTCGGGAAATCTCCTTTGATCACCATCATATCCGTTGGTGTCAGACCACTTCGCATAAGGATTCCCTCTTCCAGCAGGCGGTCCATTTTTAAATAGTAGAGTTCGATTCCTGTTTCTTCTGCAAGGATTTCAATCGTCAGTGGTCCCTGTTCTTCCAGAACTGAACAGATCCGCTGCTCATCTTCTGTATAACCGGTGCTTTCATTAATGGACTTCTGCAACACATAAAACTCATGAATCATACGGGTATGGCGCAGAGTCATTTCATGCCGGAGGATCAGCTTCTGCAAACGTTCTACAATGACAGGGGATTCCTCCTGCAGAACACTGAGCGGAATAACACGTTCCCCATCCAGATACAGCTTTCCTTTCTCATGACGAACAGCACTGTCGCCACCAAGCAGAAAGGTATCTACATAGAGCCCCTTTACAGTGGTTCTCCACTTTCCGATCGACACACCTTTCTTTGCTGCCAGCGGACGATTGTTTCGTACCATTGCCACATCCGTGGTGGTTCCTCCCATGTCAACGATCAGCGCATCTGTTGTGTCTGCAATGGTACTTCCGCCAATGACACTGGCCGCAGGACCACAGAGGAGTGTTTCTACCGGATACAGCTTTGCCATACTTTCTGTCATAAGACTTCCGTCGCTTCGAACAATGGCAACCGGGATATCCAGATTTCGTTTCTTCATAACAGCCTTAACTGCTAACATAAATTCCTTAACCAGAGGAACAAGTCTTGCATTCAGAAGCGTGCCGGCACCCCTTTTTAAAGGATCCACCTCATCAAAAAGTTTGTATGCGTTGGTAACCGACAGGTCCGGAATTGCTTCTGTCAGAACCTTTTTTGCACCCAGTTCCAGTTTTCCTCCATCAGCATTGGGATAAATCTGGCATACACCGGCTGCGGGACAGTTGGCAAACCATTCTCCTGCTTTTTCCCGCACCATCTCCCAATCCGGTTCCTCCGGTACACTGAACATATTCTCCGGTTTTCCGTCGATAAAGATCAGCTGGTCCAGGTCATGAAAGCCATAGGATGCATACACCTTGTTGAGGTTTGCCATCTTATCCGGATTCATTCCGATCATCAGCAGTTTTGCACGGCTTCCCTTATCTTCCAGACAGGCATTGGTGGCAAGGGTTGTGGACAGAGCCAGAAGTTCTGCCTTCTGAATCAGTTCCTGGTCCAAAAGCCCCAGTGCGCGGTCAATTCCAATCTCCAGCTGTGCTTTTGTAGTCAAGGTTTTCCCGTAGCCGAGAACCTCTCTGCTGGTCATATCATAGACCACCGCATCTGTATAGGTTCCTCCTGTATCGATACCAATTCCAATCATTGCGCACTCCTTTGTATCTGCCGGTTATTCTGACAGCTGCTTTTCTGCTGTTGCCTTTTCCTCTGTTGCAGCTTCTGCGGACGCAACCAGTACTTCCGGAGCTGCCTTTCTTCTCATTACGAAGATAATGATACCTACCAGCAGAGTAAACAGTCCAATAAACTGGGATGTGGAAACCACTCCCACCGATCCTCTGGCAGAATCTCCTCGGAAAAATTCCAGGACAAAACGACCTGCACTATAGAAGATCAGGTACAGGGCTGTAACCTCGCCAGGGTTTTTCCTCTTATTCTTGTGGTACCAGATCAGTCCTGCACAGAGAAGGAAGTCCAGGGCACTGGAGATCAGCTGAGTAGGAATCAGCTTCACCCCGTTCGGTGCAAAATCCGAATGGGAGAATGTGATACCGATCCAGCTGTCGGTAACAGCACCATAACAGCAGCCGGCAAAGAAGCATCCGATTCGTCCGAATCCCTGTGCCATCGCTACAGCTGCCAATGCAATATCAAAGAACTTCCAGGTTGGAAGTTTGTTCCATCTGCAATACAGGTATCCGCCTAAGATACCTCCCAGGATACCTCCGATCACGACCCAGCCGCCGGAAAGATGGTGGAGGATACTTGCCGGATCCGCCAGCACTTCCGGAAGAATGGTGATGATGTACAGAAGTTTTGATCCTGAATAACCAAAGACAAGGCAGGCAATCAGAAGTCCCAGAACCTTCTCATAATCCAACCCCTCTTTCTTCGCTCTGCTCTCGATCATCAGATAGGCAGTAATAATACCGATTCCCGTCATCACACCATATCCATGAATGGTCAAGGGCCCAATTGTAAGCCAGTCATTCCACATACTTTATCTCCTTCCATTAGTAAAACGGCCAT
>JAKSRN010000150.1 GCA_024403585.1 Lachnospiraceae bacterium
TGGTCATGGTCGTGGTGATGATGCTCATGGGATGGTTTTGTCAGATCCAGCTTCACACCTTCCATTGTCTCCAGAACCTTCTGGCCGCTGAGTTTCTCAACAGGTGTTGTGATAATGGTTGCGTCAGCATTGATCTCACGAAGTAATCCGATTGCTTCCTCTACTTTTTTCTGGGTTGCTTTCTCTGTATCCATTCTGCTGAGGATAATGGTTCCTGCAGCCTCAACCTGGTTCTCAAAGAACTCACCGAAGTTTCTCAGATACATTTTACACTTTGTCACATCTACTACAGTAGTTGCAGAGTTTACTGTCAGACCTGCAGCTTCCTGTACTCTCTCAACTGCCGCAATAACATCTGTCAGTTTGCCAACACCTGAAGGCTCAATGATAATGCGGTCCGGATGATACTGGTCTACTACTTCTTTTAAAGCAGTTCCAAAATCTCCAACCAGAGAACAACAGATACAGCCGGAGTTCATCTCACGAATATCAATACCTGCATCCTTCAGGAAACCGCCATCAATACCGATCTCACCGAACTCGTTCTCAATAAGTACAACTTTCTGGCCTTTAAAAGCGTCTGCCAGAAGCTTTTTGATCAATGTAGTTTTTCCGGCACCAAGAAATCCGGAAATAATATCAATTTTTGTCATCTTATTATCCTCCTGAACATTCAACCGTTCTTGTTTCTACTATTTCTAATATCCGTATACCGTCATCTCAGAAATACAGCAGTCATCCCACTGTTCTCCTCTGTGTACACTCCTAATCTCCAGATAAATCTCAGAAACCGGACAATCCTCGGAAAGTTCCACAACATATTCCTGCATTCCATCCGGGAATGCCAGATCAAATTCTTTGTCATCCAGTCTCAGACGAATGGTTTCCGGACGATTGTTGGCATAGAAAAGTGATTCACTTCTCCAGTTACCCATCTCAAATACCAGGTAACGAACAGAATACTGGCGGTCCAGTCTGAACCGTGCCCAATCACCGATTCCATCTCCGTCAGAAGCTTCCTGCCAGGATGTAGCAGCACTTCCGTCGATCATATGGCTGGCATCATGATAAACACCACCATCCTCCAGTACACTGGAAACCTGCGCATCAACAAATCCACAAGGCTGGTATTGGTATCCATCCACCATCACCTGACTGGCCGGTACTACTGTAGCCTGAAGGTTCATGTTCTGTGGATCCTGTGTATCCGGAATATCCTCCGTATTTCCTGTAGGAGCATCTCCCGGCTGCTGTTCTGTCTGATTCTCTTTTTCGTTATTCTCTGTATGAGTATGGCTTGTATCCACCTGTACAGGTTTATTACCCAGACCGGAACCAACTTCTACTTCCGGCTGCTCTTTCAGCATGTTGGAAACAACAATGTATAAACCAACACCCACAACACAGATCAGAATCGCCATAATGATGCCTACGGTCATGGTTTTGCGATCTTCTCTGTAGTATCGCTCATCTTCTTCTGCCTCTCGACGCATTCTTCTCTCGGAAACAGGCTCGTAATCATCCATCCCATAAGACTCCGACTCATAGTCATCCACCTCATAAGACTCCGGCTCGTAGCCGTCTTCCTCAACCTCTTCTTCAGCATAGGAAGAAACGGGTTGTGTCATTGGACGCTCTGGGATCTTGCTACCGCATTCCGGACAAAATCTTGCATGATCCGAAACAGCCTCTCCGCAACTAGGGCAGTATCTCATTATTACATCCCTCACTTTCTATCAGGATTATGATATTAAAATCTGCAAACCAATCCTTCTGAAGATTCCGCTCTTCAGAATCTACTACTATATATAATACATCTCAATAAAAAAAGCAAATTAAAGAAAAAAAAAGACATTCTAACGAATGTCTTTTTAATGCACCCTCAGGGACTCGAACCCTGGACAAATAGATTAAGAGTCTACTGCTCTACCAACTGAGCTAAGGGTGCATCTCTATTTATACGCTACATCTGTAACGCAAAACCTATTATATCCGCATCCAGGATAAAAATCAAGTGCTTTTTTATTTTATTTTGCATTTTCTTTCTCTGCTCTGATCAGATTCCAGTCAGGTCTGGCGATCAGCTTGCAGATCGGATTACCCTGAGAAGAGAAACGCTCCTCATACTCAGTCATAATGTTCCCCACATTCATCACCTCATTGTGATGCAGGTCCCAGGTAGACGCATCAAGGATCCATCCTTTCTCCTTAACAGACTCCAGGGAAAATGCAAACAGGTCCTTATTATCTGTTTTAAACTCTACCCATCCGGCCTCATCCAGGATTCCTTCATAACGGGCCATGAACTGTACAGAAGTCAGTCTGCGTTTTGCATGTCTGTCCTTTGGCCATGGATCAGAGAAATTCAGGTAGATTCGCTGTACCTCATCTTTTTCAAAAACAGCCATCAGATCCCTGGCATCCATACGGATCAGGCGGAAATTGGACATCTCATTGAAATCCTGTTCCGCTTTCTGTACAGCTCGAAGCAGAACACTGCTGTACATCTCAATTCCAACATAATTGATCTCCGGATTCTGTGCGGCAAGATCCATAAGGAAACGGCCTTTTCCCATACCCACCTCGATATGGAGCGGATGATCATTCACAAAAACCTCTTTCCATTTACCACGATACTCTTCTGGTTTCTGAATTACAAAACGACTCTCAGCGATCGCTTCTCTGGAGCCGGGAACATTTCGAAGACGCATATAAAACCCTCTTTTTTCTATAATAAAGTACTCACAGTGTACTACATCTTTCCAAAAAAAGAAAGACAGTCCTGCCAATCATTTTTTCTGTCTCTTTCTCAAATAGTGTCTGATCCATACCAGTTGTATGAACAATTCTGATACTTATCAGATTTTCCTTTTGTCAATCCCGGAAATGCATTTTCCACGGATTCCCCACTTTTTTGGCAACTTATCCAAAAAATCTGTTCGGTTTTCACTTATGTAAACTCCCACAAGAATCCACTTTTTCGTGGATAATGTGGATAACTCGGGGGATAACTTTATTTTAAAGGCTTTTTAGCCCCTTTTTTTGTGGAAAACTTTTCCCCAGTTTTCCACATCTGTTCACACGAACATAGTTTTTGTGCAGTTTTTTCATTGTTTTTTCTCTTGACAATTTTTTACAAAATAAAGTTTTCTGACAATTGCCTGCCTGTGTGCAAACACACGCAGCCACTTGGCTCATCGTATACACAAAAAGTGGTCCATATCTATCAGGATATGAACCACTCAAACTTTTAACGATCACTTTACATATTCCAGCGCAGCTCTTACAGCTGAAGCAGCATTCTCTGTATAGCAATCAGCTCCACATTCGTGTGCCATCTCTTCTGTCATAGAACTGCCACCGACCATAATAAAAAGGTCTCTGCCTTTCACTGTCGAACGAATCGACTGAATGATATGCCGGACTTCCGTGTAGGAAGTCTTTAACAAGGATGAGATACACACAATCCTTGCATCGCGATTATTCTCTAAAGCTTTCAGAAACTGAAGCGCGGATACATCGACCCCAAGATCCACCACAGAAAAACCGGCAATGCGAAAATACAGGGCAACAATATTTTTACCCATGTCGTGGAGATCTCCGGAAGCCGTACCGATCACAACAGAAACACCTTTGTTCTGCAGTTCTCCGCCCATCACTGTATCCAGACTTTCCATTCCTTTTTTCATTGCTCTGGCGCATGCAAGTGTCTGGGTAATCTGTTCTTCGTTGTCGCACTCAATGTCTTCTATGGAATCCAAAGCAGCCATAAGCCCTTGTTCCAGAATATCCTTTGGATCCAGTCCCTTCCATAAAGCCTCTTTTATATTTTTTTCAACTAATCGTGGTTTGCCGTCAAGCACAGCCCTCCGAATCGATTCGTACATCATAGAATAAGTTCCTCCGCGTACCTATTCTATCATCTTTCCACTGCTCGTGCAAACTCCAGTTCATCCACAAAGGTATCCTGGAAGCAGTCCTCGGAAGCAAGCTCAATGAATTCTGCTTCTCGAGCCAGCTTGCAGGCATAAGCATACTCATCTTCATTGATCACAGCCAGTTTAGAACCTTCGCCGGCAGCATTTCCAATAGGGGTAATGCGATCGATCAGTTCGTAAGGGATCAGGCCAATCTCACATGCATTATCAGAATCCATGTAGTTGCCGAATGCACCTGCCAGATATACCTGCTTGATATCTTCCACTTCAATCCCCAGTTTTCCTGCCATAATAGTGATTCCTGCAGCGATGGCACCCTTAGCCAGCTGTACTTCACGGATATCCTTCTGGCTCATATAGATTGGGGTACCGTTTGCAGTCTCCTCTGCCGGAACAAGAACAAAGATCGGTTTGCCCTCCTTCTCCTGCAGTCTCCAGGCCTGGCTGATTGCCAGAGGATCCTCCAGATCGTCCTCCTCTGCAAGTCCACCGTAATTATCAATAAATCCATAGCGAATCATGAAAGCCATCACATCGATCAGACCGGAACCACAGATTCCCACTGGTTTTCCGCCATCCACAACTTCGAATTTCAGTTCCTGACCATCAATGATCAGGTGGCTGATGGCACCCTTGGAACCACGCATACCACACTCGATCTTTGCACCCTCAAAGGCTGGACCCGCAGCAGTGGAAGTGGTTACCATATGATCTTTGTTACCCATAACCAGCTCGCCGTTTGTACCGATATCGATCATCAGAGTCATATCCTCCAGCTGGTCAAATGCTACCGACAGCATACATCCAACTGTATCGCCGCCTACGAATCCGGCAATATTCGGGAACATAAGCAGTCGTCCGTCTTCTGCAATGGAAAGATCACACTCACTGGCTTTCAGGATCATACCCTCCTGAACAGCAGGAACGTATGGTGCCAGAACCAGGGACTGTGGAGAGATTCCCATAAAGAGATGGTGCATACAGGTATTTCCCACTATGGAAACCTGCAGAACATCTTTTCTTTCAATTCCAACCTGTGCACAGACTTTTCCGATCAGCTGGTTCAGTGCCTTGCGCACTACATTCATCATCTCGACACCGTCATTCTCCAGTACATAATTTGCCCTCGAGATAACATCTGCGCCAAACTGATGCTG
>JAKSRN010000151.1 GCA_024403585.1 Lachnospiraceae bacterium
AACAGTGGCATCTACAGTGTCTGCAAATGCCTGGGTATTCAGGTGAACGTCTGCAGTGATAAAAACAAGTGTGACTTTTATTTCCCGGGTGTCGTTCATGCTGACAATGTGGTAGTGGGAATTACCGCCAGTGGAACAGACCACCATCAGGCTAAAGTGGTCCGGGAAGAGATTGAAAGAGTCTTAAAGGAGTAAATATGAGTGACAGAAAACATCTGATCATCGGCAGCAGAGAAAGTGCTCTTGCAGTTGTACAGAGCAGAATGGTGCTGGAGTTTCTTGCAGAAAACCATCCTGAGATCGAAACAGAGCTGCTGACCATGAAAACAACAGGAGATATTATTCTGGACCGTCATCTGGATCAGATCGGTGGAAAAGGTCTCTTCGTAAAAGAGCTGGACAAGGCCCTGATCGAAAAACGAAGCGATCTGTCTGTGCACAGCCTGAAGGATCTTCCTATGGAAGTGCAGGAAGAACTGCCAGTGGTATATTTTTCGAAGAGAGAGGATCCAAGAGATGTTCTCGTTCTGCCGGAAGGGGTAAGCGAGATCGATTTCTCCAAACCAATCGGTACATCCTCCTTAAGAAGAATCCTTCAGCTGAAAAAACTCTTTCCGGAAGCAAGATTCGAAAGTGTCAGAGGAAATCTGCAGACAAGACTGCGTAAGCTGGATGAGGGACAGTATTCTGCCATCATTCTCGCAGCAGCAGGTATGAAACGTATGGGTCTGGCTGACCGCATCAGCCGATTCTTTACAGTAGATGAGGTGATCCCATCCGCAGGTCAGGGAATCCTGGCATTGCAGGGCCGTGCAGGAGAAGACTACAGCTGTCTTGCCGGTTTTGGTGATGAGAAGGGAAAAGCAGCAGCACTGGCTGAGAGAGCCTATGTCCGTTATCTGGATGGCGGATGCTCTTCTCCGATCGCAGCACATGCAAAGATCCAGGGGGATCAGATGGAGCTTCTCGGTCTCTACTACAATGAGGAGACAAAGGAAGTAACAACAGGAAGTAAAACAGGTCCGATCTCAGAGGCTGAGGAAATCGGAATTGCCCTGGCAAAAGAACTGAAGGAAAGAGGGTAACAGATATGAATAAAGGTAAAGTATGGCTGGTGGGTGCAGGTCCTGGAGACAGTGCACTTTTCACACTGAAAGGTTTGTCGACCCTGCAGCAGGCAGATGTGGTTGTATACGACAGCCTGGTAGGAGCCGGTGTTCTGACCATGATCCCTAAGTCAGCCCGCACCATCAATGTGGGTAAGAGAGCCAACCATCACACAATGCCTCAGCATGAGATCAATAAGGTCCTGCTTCGCGAGGCAATGGATGGTAATAAAGTCGTTCGTCTGAAAGGAGGAGACCCATTCCTCTTTGGCCGTGGCGGCGAAGAGCTGGAGCTTCTGGTGGAGAATGATATTCCCTATGAGATCATTCCGGGTGTAACATCCCCAATCTCCGTACCTGCTTATAACGGTATCCCTGTAACACACCGTGATTATACATCTTCACTGCATATCATTACAGGACATAAGAGAGCAGGGAAAGAATACGATATCAACTTCAAGGCACTGGTGGAAACCAATGGAACACTGGTATTCCTGATGGGAGTATCTGCTATGGCAGATATCTGCGGCGCACTTCTGGAGAACGGAATGGATCCGGATATGCCGGCAGCGATCCTGCAGCAGGGAACCACCGCAGGCCAGAAACGTATTGTAGCAACAGTATCCACTCTAGTGGAGGAAGTAGCTAAAAAAGGCATTGAGACTCCAGCCATCATCGTTGTTGGTAAGGTATGTGCTCTTGCAGATAAATTTGAGTGGTTTGAGAAAATGCCGCTTATGGGCTGCAAGGTACTGGTTACAAGACCACGTGAACTGCAATCAGTGATGTCCGCAAAACTTCGTGCACAGGGTGCAGAAGTTGTAGAGCTTCCGGCAATCGCAACAGCAGCGATTGAGAATAATACAGCGCTGCAGGAAGCCTTCAAAAAGCTTACAGAGTATCAGTGGATCGCATTCACCTCACCGACAGGTGTGCGCATCTTCTTTGATGAGATGCTTGCCTGCGGAATCGATAACAGAAAACTGGGCAATGTAAAATTCGCCGTAATCGGTTCCGGAACAGCAAAAGCTCTGAAAGAGAGAGGCTTTATCGCAGATCTCATGCCAGAGGTATATGATGGAGCAGCACTGGGCGCATGTCTGGCTCAGACAGCTTCCAAGGATGAGAAGATCCTGTTGCCAAGAGCATCCATCGGAAACCGCGAAGTGATCGAAGCACTGGAAGGCTTCCAGGTAGATGATATCGCAACCTACGATACAACCTATGAGTCCCAGGAATTCGTAGATCAGGTAAAACTCTTCGAAGACGGCAAGATGACCTGTGCAGTATTTACAAGCGCTTCCACAGTAAAGGGATTTGTAGAGGCTACAAAGGGTCTGGATTATACAAAAGTAACAGCAGCATGCATCGGCAAGCAGACAAAGGCAGCGGCAGATGCATACGGCATGAAGACATGGATGGCAAAGAAAGCAACCATCGATTCCGTAGTGGAGCTGGTGGAAGAGATCCATGCCGCAAAATAGATAGGGGCGTACACAAAACGTCATTTTTATGAATAGAGTGAATAAAGGGGAGGAACACCAGGACCCCTGCCGTCCCTGATAGCCAATAAATACAATTACGTAATTTAGAAATGAGGAATAAAAGATGGACATGATCAAAAGACCTCGTCGTCTTCGCGGCGGCGAACTGATGAGAAAGATGGCACGTGAGACCAGAGTAGACAAAGCTTCTCTGATCTATCCAATGTTTGTACAGGAAGGATTTGATTCTGTAGATGAGATCCCATCCATGCCGGGCCAGTACCGCTGGACCGTTGACCGTATGGGAGAGAAGCTGAACAGCCTTGCAGACGCAGGTGTTCGCAATGTTATGCTCTTTGGTATTCCGGATGTAAAAGATGAGATCGGTTCCGGTGCTTACGCAGACGACGGTATCGTTCAGAAAGCACTGCGTCAGGCAAAGAAAGAGGTTCCTAACATGTTCCTCATCGGTGATGTATGTATGTGTGAGTACACATCCCACGGCCACTGCGGCGTTCTGTGTGATCATGATGTAGACAATGATCCTACACTGGAGCTGCTGGCAAAAACAGCACTTTCACAGGTACAGGCAGGTGCCGACATGGTTGCACCTTCTGATATGATGGACGGCCGTGTTCTGGCAATCAGAAATCTTCTGGATGCCAACGGATACAAAGAGACACCAATCATGTCCTACGCAGTAAAATATGCATCTGCTTTCTACGGACCATTCCGTGAGGCAGCTGATTCCGCACCATCCTTTGGCGACAGAAAAACATACCAGATGGACTTCCACAATGTACGCGAGGCAGTAAAAGAGGCCCTGCTGGATGTGGAAGAGGGTGCTGATATCCTTATGGTAAAACCATGCATGTCCTTCCTGGATGTTGTAACAAAAGTACATCAGGCAACCAACGTTCCGATCGCAGGCTACTCTGTATCCGGTGAGTATGCAATGGTGAAAGCTGCAGCAGAAAAAGGCTGGATCGATGAGGACAGAATCGTAAGTGAGATGGCAGTGTCAGCATTCCGTGCAGGATGCTCCATCTATGAGACTTACTATGCAGAAGAGATCGCAAAATACATTGATGAGGGAAGAATCGGTTAATTCTTTTCTGAAGGTGAATGGAGCACTGTAAACACTTCAAGTCGGAGCTCCTGCGGAGACTTGGCGCGCAATTTTGGTCAGCTTCTCCGACTGAGATAAAACTGCCCTGGAACAGGCAGACAAGCGGAAAGATAAAAAGGTGAACATATGGGAAGATCAGAAGATTTAATGGCCCGCGCCGTTGAGTGCATCCCTGGCGGTGTAAACTCTCCGGTACGTGCATACAGAAGCGTAGGAATGACTCCACGTTTCATCGCAAAAGCAAACGAGTCCCACATCTATGATGTGGACGGCAATGACTATATCGACTATATCCTCTCCTGGGGTCCAATGATCAACGGACACAACAACCAGAGAGTACTGAACAAGGTTATGGAAGCCTGCCAGAAGGGTATGAGCTATGGAGCTCCTACAGAGATCGAGGTAGAGATGGCAGAGTTCATGACCAGCCGTATCCCACATATCGATATGGTTCGTATGGTAAACTCCGGTACAGAGGCAGTTATGTCTGCAATCCGTACAGCAAGAGGCTTCACAGGCAGAGAGAAGATCATCAAATTCTCAGGTTGCTACCACGGCCACAGTGACTGCCTTCTGGTAGATGCAGGCTCCGGTCTGATGACAGCAGGCGTTCCTGGATCCGCAGGTGTTCCGGTAGGATGTACAAAAGATACACTGACAGCAACCTACAATGATCTGGCAAGCGTAGAGGCACTGTTTGAGGCAAATAAAGGCGAGATCGCCTGCCTGATCGTAGAGCCGATCGCAGCAAACATGGGTGTTGTTCTTCCGGAGGAAGGCTTCCTCCAGGGACTCCGCGACATCTGTACAAGAGAGGGCGCACTCCTGATCTTTGATGAGGTGATCACAGGTTTCCGTGTAGCATTCGGCGGCGCAGCAGAGCTTTACGGAGTGATTCCGGATATGGTTACATACGGAAAAATCATCGGAGGCGGTATGCCGGTAGGTGCTTATGGCGGAAGAAAAGAGATCATGAGCATGGTAGCACCACTTGGTCCTGTATACCAGGCAGGTACCTTAAGCGGAAACCCGGTAGCCATGGCAGCAGGACTGGAGCAGCTGAAGATCCTCACAGAGAATCCGCAATTCTACACAGATCTTGCAGTTAAAGGAGAGAAGCTCTTCGGTACCATCAACGAACTGTTGAAGAAGTATAATGCACCATGTACAATGAACTACATCGGTTCCCTGGGCTGCATCTTCTTTACACCGGATGAAGTAAAGAACTACGAAGACGCAAAGAAAGCAGATACAAACGCTTTCACAGACTACTTCCGTTACATGCTGAGCCATCAGATCCATCTGGCACCATCCCAGTTCGAGGCAATGTTCCTGTCTGTAACACATACAGAGGAAGA
>JAKSRN010000152.1 GCA_024403585.1 Lachnospiraceae bacterium
TAGGACATGAACAGATCTTCACAAGAACAATTAAGTAAAATCTCTCTTGTAATTCCTTAAAAGAGCTGCAACACCTATAAATCGGTGTTGCAGCTCTTTCCATACACAAGAATATCTGAGTTTCTTCCATTATTCACCCGGCAGCAAGGGTTGCTTTTTCATGCATCTGCATGCAGGATCTCATCCAGACCATCCCAGGCATCCTCTAAGGCGTCTAACGCCTCTGTCATTGCATCCAGACGCTCTTCATCTATACCTGCTTCATCATATTCCCGGATCAGATCCGCCAGATCGGCCTTCAGGCTTTCCAGTCTCTCCTGAATCGCTGTCAGTTTTTTATCTTCCGGTGCACTTCCTTTAAATTTTACCGTTTTTGCCATATATCCTCCTTTTATACAGAAGAGAGCACATCCTCTTCCATATCTCTGTTATTTCTCTGCGAAGCAGACATTCTTAGCCCTCTCTGCTTTATGCTCTGTACTATCAGTATACATGGCGTTTCCTTCTGCCGCTATCCTTTTCTCAGGTTTCCTTATTTAATCGAACAATGTCCCGAACGGGGATTTCCTCTTCCTCAACTCTCATATAGCTTCCGGGCTCCAGGAAGCACAGGGTCCCGGTCACTGTTTCAAACTGCCCCATGCCGGACAATTTTCTGTCCGTCTGCAGCTTCCTTGGCGGAAACATCTCTGTTTCCTGTTTTTTTGTCATCGTCCCCTGGCATCCCTCCTCTTCTTTACCGGTTTTTCTGACCGGAATCACGTTGTTAAATCTCTCATCCTTCCCAGGTACAAATTCCCGGAAATATACAACCATCACTTCATCACCCACGCAGAGTTCTGCAAGGGCTCTTTCAATCTCCTCCTTTCGGTCTTCGCAGAGAACAGGCCGTGGGGAATAGACTACTGCCCGCTCCCGGATGCTGGCTCCAAAGCCCCGCAGAGCATCGAAGGGTGCGAACTGCTTGGCCCTGTTCCGCTGATCCATATGCAAGTGTCCGGACACAGGCCGCGGCATCCGCAGCATCTCTTCGTAAGTAAGCATTCTGATCCCCCTTTCTGATTTTTCCCATGAACTTCCTTCTTAAGTTTACATCCGGTATTTTTTGCCCCATCCCATCAGGCCCTGTGGCCTCCAATCTGGCAGTTTCGCTCCACATAGGTGGAACAGTCCAGAAGGCTGGTGCCACGTCGGATGGCATTCTTTCCATAGCGGCCGTGCACCTGCAGGATCGCTTCCTGCAGACTCCGCTCCTTATCCAGCTCCCCTGGATCCGAAAAAAGATCGTACTGCATATATCCTTCCGCCATCACTTTATTTGCACAGATGTTCAGGCGCCGGATCCCGGTAAAACGATCCACAATGTGCAGGTACAGTTCTTCCACCGCACACCGGATCCTTTTGGAGCTGTTGGTAACCGTACCCATATTGACGGTGCCGCCTGACCCTGGCAGGCCAAACCGGTGATCGTAGGAGATCCAGATCGTGAAGGATTCTGCCGCCAGGCCCTTCTTCACCAGATCCAGAGTCAGAAGGTCTGTCATCTCCATCAGAATCACCAGTGCTTCCTGATAGGTATAATTCCTCATCAGAACCTGACCGTTGGACAGGCTGTGTGCTTTGGTGTGATACTGCTTGATATCTTCCATCCTGCAGGGCTCCACGCCCCAGGCATGGTCAATCAGAAGTTCAGCATCCACACCAAAGAGCTTCCAGAGAAAGTCTTCAGACGTCAGCGAGGCTCTGGCCACATCTCCCATTGTGTACATACCGTACCTGGCCAGCCTGCGCTCCGTTCCGCTTCCGATCATCCAGAAGTCCGTCATCGGTTTATGATCCCACAATTTTTTCCGAAATGCATACTCATCCAGCACACCTATATGATCCTCCACATGCTTTGCCACGATGTCCATGGCGATCTTCGCCAGGTAGAGGTTGGTGCCGACACCAGCCGTGGCCGTGATCCCCGTCTCTTCCAATACAGCCCCCATCAGCTCCTCTGCCAGTTCCTTTGCAGTCCTGTGATACAGGGCAAGGTAAGCTGATACATCGATAAAACACTCATCGATGCTGTAAACATGGATATCCTCCGGTGCCACATATCTGAGATAAATACCGTATATATAAGCGGAATAGTCTATATACAGCTGCATTCTGGGAATCGCCGTAATGTACTTCAGATCCGGTGGGATCTCGTGGATCCTGCAGCGATTCTTCACACCCTTTTGTTTCATGGCCGGTGTGATAGCCAGACAGATCGTTGACTTAGAACGGGTCGGATCTGCAACCACCAGATCTGTCTCAAAAGGGTCCAGCCCCCGTTCCACACATTCCACCGATGCATAGAATGATTTCAGATCGATACAGATATATGCCCGCTCCGTGTTATCACCTCCCTTCTGTGCCTCCACTATAATTCCATTTTTATGCGAATTCAACTGACATCTTGGTCGCATATTCGCACAATAAGAGATTTCATATTGCTTTTCCAATTTTCTTTCTATATACTGGAGACAAGAAGGAGGAATTCGTATGATCTCAATAGGAACCATTATTTCAACCCACAGAAAGAAAAAACAGTTTTCACAGCTTGCTCTGGCAGAGGAGCTGAACCGGCAATTCGGATATGCCGTATCCAACAAATCTGTTTCCAAATGGGAAAAAGATCTGGCATCCCCGGACATCCATGTATTTTTTGCCCTTTGCAGGATCTTAGAGATCACAGATCTCTACGGGGCATATTTCGGATCCAATCCGGCTGATCCCCTTTCTGTCCTGAATGATCTTGGCAAAGAAAAGGCCTATGAATATGCAGAACTCCTCGCGAAAGATGAGCGTTATCGGAAAGAATCCCTTTTCTGTACAGATGCATCTGGCCTCACAGCCGGACAGGCTTCTGTTCCAACTGCCTCACTCACTGCTGCACAGACAAACAACCGTTTTACTGCTTCCGATTCTCAAAAGATCGTGCCTTTCCGCACGATCCCTCTTCAGCTGTATCCGGTTTCTGCCGGCCCCGGTAACTTTCTGGACAGTGAAAATTATGAGGATATGCAGGTCGGCGATGATGTACCAGTGAGTGCAGACTTTGCAGTACGTGTTTCCGGTGATTCTATGGAACCGATGCTCCACAAGAACCAGATCATCTATGTACACCGTCAGGAAACACTGGAAAGCGGCGAGTACGGCATCTTCTTCCTGAATGGAGAAGCCTACGTCAAACGCTTCCAGAAGGATGAGACCGGAACTTTCCTGCTGTCTCTCAACACAGCCTATGCACCGATACCGGTGGATGCGACAAGTGATTTCCGCATCTTCGGCAAACTCGTTTTCTGAGCAGTCAGTACCATGCAGACATATCTCAGCGTTTTCTGATTGCTGATCAACTACAGAAAGAAGGATATTATTTGGCTATTGCAAACAATCTGAAACAACTCCGTACAGAGAGAAACCTGAATCAGGAGGACCTGGCTGCTGCCATCGGCTCCTGCTGCCGGACGATCAGCCGGATTGAAAGGGGAGACAGGAACCCTTCTCTGGAACTGGCTCTCAGGATCGCAGCTTATCTTGAACTTCCTCTGGAAGATATTTTTCAGGCCTATGATCCGTAAAGAAAAAACGGAAGGTGATGAATGGTCAGACAGACACGCACCTTCCGTTTTGGCGTCTGTTTCTGAACAGTTTTGCGAAATGTGTGCAGAAACAGTACAGCCTGAAAATATTGACGATTGAAACATTATTTTCTATCACCTATAATGCGAGTATATAAGCAGTCAACACACTGTACAGAAATAATCCTGAACCAGGAGGTTATAGATATGGAACAGCTTTATACCCACCTAAGAGAACAGGGCGTATCCGAAGACCTGCTCTCCATGGTAACAGAATACCGGGAGCGCTACGGCGTTGACGAAGCCGTACAGGACCGTGTGATCCGTCCGGAGATTTTTTTCTATGGAAAAGATATCCTTGAGATGGCAATCTCCGCCCTTCTCTATAAGGAAAACCTGCTTCTTTCCGGTGCAAAAGCCACAGGAAAGAACGTACTCTGCGAAACACTGGCCTACCTCTTCGGCAGACCAACCTACAACATTTCCTTCCATGTGAATACGGACAGTACTTCTCTCATCGGAACCGATACCTTCCGCAACAACGAGGTAACCCTCCGCAAGGGACCTGTATCTCTCTGCGCTGAGTATGGTGGTTTTGGTATCTTTGATGAGATCAACATGGCAAAGAATGACGCGGTATCCGTACTGCACGCAACTCTGGATCACCGCCGTACCATCGATATCCCGGGTTATGAGAAGATTCCTCTTCACCCTGCTACCCGCTTTATCGGTACCATGAACTACGGCTATGCAGGAACCAAAGCCCTCAATGAGGCTCTCGTTTCCCGTTTTCTGGTCATTGATCTGCCACCGCTTACCGAGGATACCATCTTTTTCCTTTTGAAGAAGCATTTTCCAAACGGAAAGACGGAGGCCCTGCAGCAGTTCTGCGGTCTGTTTCTTGATCTGCAGGAAAAAGCCTATAACGGCGAGATCTCCTCTAAATCCCTGGATATGCGTGGCCTGATCTCTGCCATCCGCATCTCCGCTTCCGGTCTTGCACCGGTGAAAGCGGTAACCATGGGTATTGTAAACAAGAGCTTTGATGCTTTTGAGAAAGAGATCATTGCAGACACTGTCATGACCCGTATTCCAAAGACCTGGACTGCGGATGATCTCTTTGAATAAATCCACCCCACAACAATACAGGAGGTATTGCCATGATCTTATCCGGATGCCAGGGAAAACCCCAGCCTGGAATTATAGAAATTGAATGTCCGAATTGCGGAGAACTGGTGGAGATGGCCACCACCGACGCAGTGGTCATCTGTGACGAGTGCGGAGAACCGGTCATCAATGAACGGATGTCCTGTCTCTTCTGGTGCGATAAGGCCAGAGAATGCATCGGAGAAGAAGCCTATGAGGCAGCCATGGCTGTGGCTGACAAGATCGACTTCGATCCGGAAAAATTCAAGAATTTTACGAGGT
>JAKSRN010000153.1 GCA_024403585.1 Lachnospiraceae bacterium
TTATATAGATTCTTTCAGTTTTCCTGATTCTTTTGCCAGCCGCAACAGGTCTTCCAGTCGTCTGTTGATCGCACCCATCTCAGGATTTGCCCATATAATCTCTTCACAGGATAACATAAGGGCAGCTGCCTTCTCGAAGACGGCATCACTGATCGTTTCATAGGATTTTTCAGTGATCACATCCGTTGCCAGAAGCCGGGCCAGGCGATAATCCAGGTCATTCTTATAAAGAATACCGGTTGCAAAAGGAATATTGTCACGCTGCAGGTCTCTGTAGATTGGAATTCCTGATCCACCACCTGCGATAACGAACACCTTCGGTGTATCACCACTCGCTTTTGCCAGCTCAATATTACCAAACAAAGGATCAAAAAATCCATTATCAATCTCATACAGATTTCGGATGGTCTCCTCTTCAAACACTTCTTTCGGAGTTCCGAATCGGAAGACATCATTCCCCTTCACAGTGACAATACGGTCAGCTACCTTCTCAGCCAGATCGATTTCATGAAGGGAAGTAATAACTGTGATATTCTTCCTTCGTGCCATCTTGGTGAGGATGGATAAGAGTTCCAGTTTATGCTTTACGTCCAGGAAGCTGGTAGGCTCATCCAGAAGGATCAGCTCCGGATCCTGACAGATGGCTCTGGCCAGCAGGATTCTCTGCTTCTGTCCGTCACTGATCTCATTGAAATCCTTGTATGCGATATCTGCTGCATGAACAGTTTCCAGTGCCTCGGTAACCTTCTGCTCATCCTCCTGACTAAGGATGCCCAGGCGACCGGTATAAGGATAACGTCCTGTGGCAACGATGTCACGGCAAGTCATTAATTCTACTTTGATTCGATCAGTAAGGATCACAGCCATCTTGGTGGACAGTTCTTTATAGGAGTAGTCATTCAGATTTTTTCCGTCCACAAACACTTCACCACTGATGATCTCCAGGTCCCTGGCAATGCTTTTCAGGATGGTGGATTTGCCGGCTCCATTAGGACCGATCATTGCAATGATCTCACCCTTTTTGATATCAATATTTACATCAGAGACTACAACATGCTTATTATAGCCCACGTTCAGATGGGCAAGCCGCAGATAAACATCATTCATAACTTACCCCCTCTTTTTACGAAGCATCATAAAGATGACAACAGGTGCACCAAAAATAGACGTTACCGTACTGATATTCAGCTCTGTAGGTGAGAATGCCACTCGTGCGATCAGGTCACACAACATACAGAAAACAGCTCCTCCCACAAAAACAGCCGGGATAACAACCAGTGGCTTTGAGGAGTTCAGAAATCTCTTGATCAGGAAAGGAACTGCGATTCCCACAAAGGAGATTGGTCCTGCGAAAGCGGTTACCGTCGCTGCCAGCAAACTGGAAATAAGGATCAGCAGTACGCGGAATCTCTTAATATTGACACCCATACTCTGTGCATAACGTTCTCCCAGCTGATAAGCACCGATCGGTTTTGCCATTAAGAAGCAGATCACAAAGGTGATTCCCACAACGATTCCGGCAACAGCAACATTATTCCAGGTCATACCGGAGAAGCTTCCCTTTGACCAGTTATGCAGGTTTACAATATCAGAATCAGCTGCAAAGGTTACAACAAAATCCGTAACAGCATTGCAAATATAACCGATCATAATACCTGCAACCAGAAGTGTCGCCATATTACGGATCCTTCTTGCAAACAGAAGTACAAAACCAATGGATAAAAGTGCTCCGGCAAATGCTGCAACAATCAGGATATAAGAAGAAACCGATCCGAATGTACTCATGAAGAAAATCATCACAAGGGCAACCAGCATCTTAGCTCCTGAAGATATTCCAAGGACAAAAGGGCCTGCAATAGGGTTCTCAAAGAAGGTCTGTAAAAGAAAACCTGCCAGGGAAAGTGCACCACCCAGAATCGCTGCCATAATAATTCGCGGAAGACGAATCTTCATAAGGATATTGACTTCTGTCGGTTCACCCTCACCGGTAAATATGATCTTCAGAATATTCGGTACTGTAATGTGAACATTTCCTGTATTGATGTTGATTACAGCAATCAAAAAGAAGGCTACTGCAAGAACAGTAAAAACAAAGGTATACCTTAACCGCCTCTTTCGATTTTCAAGTATCTGTGTATTCATAAGTTATAACCAACCACAACACCCCAAAAGGCGTGTGTACCTTTAACGAATTTTTTACTTTAACTGCTGCAGGAATGTCATATCATCAGCAGAACCATCTGTGATCATCACATGGATATCACGGATCATCTGTCCAACGATATCTGTTGCCTGATAGAAGGATTTACCTGTATTCCATACATTTCCGTCTTTCACTGCTTTGAAGTCCTTAAAGAGTTCATTCTGCTTTACAAGATCAGCGATGGTTTTGATATTACCGTCAATAGAACCGTTGTAGATCAGATAATCTGCATCCACAGCTGACGCATAGAACTCTTCCATTGTAATTCCAACAGAAGTACCGTCACCTTCGATCTGATCAAAGATATAGTTTGCACCTGCCAGCTTGATCATCTTTGGAATGTAATCAGAAGAACCACGAACAACAATGGAACCATCTGAATTGATAAAGAAGAATGCTACTGTTTTATCTGTAGCACCAAAGCCCTGCAGATCCTCAATTACCTTCGACTGCTCTTTGAAGAAGCTCTCTGCTTCTGCCTGTTTTCCGGTAAGAACAGCATACATCTTGATCCATTCTGTTCTTCCCAGTGGATGCTCTTCATAACTGGAGCGGTCTACCAAAACCGGAATATCCATATCCTCCAGCATCTCCTTTACCTTTGGAGTGTGATAGATCATGGTAGATTCAATGGCAAGATCACAATCCTCTGCGATCAGAGTCTCATAATCCGGCTCACTGTATTTTCCGGCATAGAGGATATCTCCTGCCTTCATCGCTTTTACAGCTTCATCCACGTACCAGTTTTCTGCAGTTGTTCCGCTCATACGGATATGATCAACGGAATCTGTTGCTGCAAACAAAGCCATGGCAGATGTTGCTGCCAGATAGATTCTGTCCAGAGGCTGCTGCAGAACAACCACCTCATCCGAAAGATCTTCCGGAACAGACCCATCTTCCGGTACTACCAGAAATGTTCCACTGTCAGGAATGTTGATCAGGGAATATCCGCCCTCATAATTATCTACAGAAAAACATTCTGCATACTCCAGTTCTGTTTTTCCGGTAAATGTAAGGCCATCAATCTCCATGAATGGCTCGCCTGCCTCAGCAGTAACTTCCTGCTCAGTCTCGGCAGGAGCGGAGGAAGCTGTTGCTTCCTCCTTTTCAGTAGTAGAAGTATCTTCTGTTTCGTTTTTTTCTGCAGACTCTCCTGCCTGAGCAGTTGCTTCTGCTGTTTTTTCTTCAGTATTGCTGGCATTACTGTCTGCATTACCACCACATCCGGCTAAAAGGATGGAAGTGGAAGCAAGAGACAAAATCAGCAAGGTGCTGAGCCTTTTACGCCAAAAACTCATCTGTAATTCTCCTTTTTACCTTCTCTTACAGCTCGGAAACTGTCTTCTCATAGAGTTTTTCAGCTTCGTCTTCGCAATTAAAGAGAATTCCATACAGACGGATCCACTCTGCCTTTCCAAGCTCTGTTTTCTCATCTGCACTTCTGTCGATCAGCATCGGAATATTCAGAGCAGCCATACGGTCTGTGATCTCTGTCATTCTGTCTCTGTAATCCTCTGTAGAGAGCTTCTCATTCTCTTTTGCAGCTTTCACATCTTTTTCATCCGTAACGTTCTTCTTATCTGAAGCACGGTCTTTCAGAACGGACTCATTCAGAGGAAGAAGCTCATCACTTTCAAGAACAAGATCTGTTTTCTGTTTTACGATCTCTTTAGCTTTTGGTTTGTCAAAGCTTCCTGCAAAGACTGCTTTCTCCTCTTCCATCGCTTTTTTCAGGTTCTTGTTCTCACAATCCTCTTTTTCAAATCCTACTGCCTTGATGTTAGAGAGGAGATTCAGCTGATCCATATAGGATACAGCCTCTACAGAAGAAGCATAGGTACTCTTAACCGGAAGATTGATCACAATTACCTGTTTATCAAGACCGGCAGGTATATCTGCACCCTTCGGAACAACAAGATACTTCACAACATCCTGCTGATAGAGCTCTGCTCTTACCTCGTCCAGGGTCTGCTCAGGTTTTACAGGATTCTCTGCATCTTCAGCTGAAGCTGAAGCTTCTTTTGTTGTCTTTTTGTCATCTGAAGCTTTCTGATCTGCTTTTTTAGAGGTCTTTTCCTCTTTCTTTACAAGCTCTGGATCCAGAACTGTATCTTTGGTCATGGCAATCTCAACCAGCTTGATGCCGCCCTCATATTCAAAGATCTTGAGGTAATCGGATTTCACTTCTTTGTCAGATTCAATTGCTTTCAGTCCAAGGATTTCCGGTGCTTTATCATCCAGTTTATTCTCTTCACCAACAGAATCCGTGTTATTTACAGATCCCTTGTTTCCGTCTGCTGCTGCCAGATAGATAAAGATGGAATACTGAATCTCATGAGCTGCAGACATCTTTGTTGTCATACCGATAATGGTATTATTTTTATTCAATTCAACCGGAATTGTTACAGATGCAGTAGAACCGGATTTTGATGTATTGTATTTATTACCATTTGCCTTTACATACTGGTAAGAAGAGCTGGAGAATACAAGTGTTGCAAAAGCTTTACCGTTCTTAACAGTGATCTGTGGGCAAGTGATATTTACCTTTCCTGTTCCGCCTGAGAACGCAAAGCTGTCTGGTGTATAGGTTCCATCCTTCAGAGTTGTAGAACTGTCTACAGCGCTTGTGGATCCGGAAGTATCAGACTCATATTTTGATTCTTCTGCCGGTTTATTATTTGGTTTGTTATCTGGTTTCGGTGTTGGTGTTGGTTTTGGATCTTCTTTACCCGGATCTTTACCCGGATCCTTCTCTGGGTCTTTGCTCACTGCTTTCAGTGAAGCAGACTCGATGGT
>JAKSRN010000154.1 GCA_024403585.1 Lachnospiraceae bacterium
CATTAATACATTGATGCGATCGCCTCACGATTACCGCTGAAGAATTCTTTATCATCCGTCTGTTTGAATACCATGGACTTGATCTTAAGACCTGTTTTTGAAAAATCCAGTGTCATGGTATTGTCTTTCTGGTTGAAAGACATTGGCAGCCACATCAGCTCTGACTTTCCGTCATCTCCTGTGACCTCCACCTCAAGCTGAAGACCATCGCTGTCACTTCCGATTCTGTAAAGATTTGCCACGCTGCTGCTAAACATCATTCCGGTCATGCAAGGGCTTGTTTCTTCATAAACCAGAGCAAATTCCTGGTTGGAGAAGTCTTTTGCTGACTGCTTGCTTCCATCTTCCAGCTCAACATGATCCAGCAGGTAGAAGGCAGCACCTTCGGAAACAGAAGGAGCACCTCCTGTTCCATCAGTCTCTTCTCCTTCTGCCGGCACATCCAGATTTGCAAACATCTCAGGATCACCGTGTGTATACTGAATATCATTTACAAAGACGCCCAGCTCAATACCCTCATCCTGTGTGTCGCGATCGATCTGGTAGAGATGGATGGTGTCACATTCTTCTCCGGATTTCGCAGCATCCAGAAGATCTAACTGCAGAGAGTTGCCATCTTCCATCTTTGCTGTAAACAGTGTATAGTCTGGCACATCCTCGCCTTCCGGAACAACCACATCAGCGATCTCATACTCATCACCTCTGAAGGACACACTTCCTTCGGATAAGATAATCTCAGCTAAAGATGTATCCACGTTGTACCACATGCCGGAAAATGCTGCATAGCCTGAAGCACCTGTTGTCTCGTCATCAGCAGCTTCTGTTTCTTTTGTTTCTGCATCAGCAGTTGTCTCTGCGCCCTCTTCCTGTACAGAAGATGCTCCAGTCTCTGCTGACTTTCCGCAGGCAGCAAGGCTGACAGCCATTACTGACATCAATACTACTACATATATTTTTTTCATAATACGCCTCCTTTAAGCATAGGCCCTATTGTAGCATACCCTCGGAACCTGTGCAAATACTCTGAGAGTTTCTCTCTCTCCTCATTCTATCGGATAAAATGAGTCCACGCATGTTCCTCTGTTTCCGGAAGTCCGTACTTCTCTTTTCCCAGCTGGATGCTTCTCATCAGGAAGGTCATATTTCTTGCCAGCACACGCATGGTCTGTTTTCCTTCCTCGTCCAGATCTGCCTCTCCCGGTCCTCTTCCATGGATGGAGTTCCAGTACTGACTGGAAGCGATCGGCATATTGGAAATGGTAAAGTATTTATTCAGCTCATCAAAGGTTGCAGAGCAGCCGCCACGTCTTGCACAGACAACGCTTGCGCCCACCTTCATGGTTTTATCAAAATGGGAGCTGTAGAACAGTCTGTCCAGTACTGCGATCAGAGTTGCATTGGCAGAAGCGTAATAAACCGGACTTCCCACAACCAGACCATCTGCCTCCTGGAACTTAGGAGCCAGCTCATTGACAATGTCATCGAATACACACTTGCCGGTCTGGCCGCATGAACCGCATGCGATACAGCCTCTGACGTCCTTGTTGCCTACCTGAACGATCTCAGCTTCCACACCTTCCGCCTCGAATACCTTCTTCATCTCATTTAAGGCAACAGATGTGTTGCCGTCTTTTCTTGGGCTGCCGTTTAAAATTAATACTTTCATAGATTTTCTCTCCTAATATACTTAGTCTTTGTTTGGGACTGAGCGACTGTTTTCCAACTGTTTTACGACTGTTTTCTTATCGTTTGCCTCTTGAATCACAGCCCTTTTATAACCCCGGCACTCCTATCAAGCAGAGTTCTTCCTTACAATGTATAAAGCAGAAATTCACTGGCAAACAGGAACACCACGATCGGGATCATGACTGCCAGCATGGCTTTCCACTTATAAGACATCATTCCGATCACTTCCCGAATGTAGGCATTTGGCCAGAAATACCACTTGGTATTGCTTCCCATGCCGTCCGGCTCGAAGCCATTCTGACGTGCAATGATACCACTTCTGAACACATGGAAGTTGGTGGTAGAGAAAGCAGCCTTGGCATCGGTTGTTCTCTCTTCGATCAGCTTTTTGGAGAACTGCATATTCTCCTTTGTATTTTTGGACTGATTCTCGACCAGGATCTGCTCCTCCGGGATTCCCTGCTCCAGCAGATAGCGTTTCATTGCCTCTGCCTCAGAGATTGTCTCATCCGATCCTTTTCCGCCGGAAGGAACAAACACCGCCTTCTTTCCTGTCTTCTCCAGCTGCTTCTTGTAAAATGCGATCGCACGGTCCACACGTCCCCGGATCAGCGGATAAAGCCCTCCGTCCGGTCTCACTTTACAGCCAAGAATGATCAGATAATCCATATCATATTCCGGTTCATGTCTTGCAGAAAGCGTTCCGCAGATGATGGCTCCGATCAGGAAGCACTCCAGGAATGCGTAGACGGAATTATAGATTCCCGTAAATGCATTGTACATACGCATCTGGGTCACAGAGCCCATAAAATTATGTGCGTAAAATACTGCGAAAAGCACTGTTCCACCCAGCATGACCAAAGAAAGGATGATTCCAAGGGCATTCCTGGTTCGGAATCCCTCATGTCGGATCAGGCTGATATTGCTGGTGGAAAGTGCAAGGCAGAACACCAGCAAAGGCAGGAAGGTGATCACGATCATATTTCCGGCCATTCCCTGAATCAGTGAATAGGTATAGGTCATCATCTGACCCTTGAACCAGCCAACCCACAGAGTAATGGCAAGAATAGAAAGCCAGATTGCCAGACCCGAATAAAAAATCGCCTGATAACTATATCGCAGTTTCTTCTGTGCACGCCCGAAAGCAACCCAGAGCAAAACAGCGAATGCCGTATTCATCAGAACAAGATACAGATGATAGAGGCGGTAATGTGTAAAGTTTGCAGTAATTCGATTGGTAATCGATCCGGTTGGAGAAACATAATACGGAGTGAAAAGAAGTTCCTCTTTTGTTTCTGCATTGAGGATTGTCATATACTCCTCTCCGGCTTTTTCCGGCACCAGTGTCATGGTCAGCCAGCCATCTTCCTTTGAGATGTCTTCTACCTGCAGAATCCCACCATTGTCAAATCGGATTTCCAGCTGTTCCGGCTCCAGTTTGTTGTACTCAAACTCATATGGCCACTGGAATATATAGTCCTTGAACTCTTTGCCAAGAAACAGGCCACTGGCGATCACCAGAAAAAAGTAAGCGCCAAGAATACAGACACTGGCCAGCAATGTCTCTCTCAGCAAAACTCTTTCTTTAAAACTCATTCGCTATCTGTCTCCTTTTCATACACTCTTTTAGATACTAATCTGTATTCTACCATGAAAAAGGAAAAAATCCAAACTTCCTCTTTTTAATCCGAAAAAATATGTGATAGAATGTTAGGAAGAATTTCAAAAACAGGCTGGCCATGCTGAAGACCGGCAGAAAGCAGGTTCAATTATGAAAAAGAAAGTATATATCGATGGACAGAGCGGAACAACCGGACTCCAGATCTATGAAAGAATCGGAGCTCGTGAGGATCTCGATCTTCTTCGCATCGATGAAGATAAAAGACATGACTTGGATGAGCGTAAAAAATTCCTGAACAGTGCAGACATTGTATTCTTATGTCTCCCTGACGCAGGTGCCATTGAGGCAGTATCCCTGATCGACAATCCGGAGGTTCGCGTGATCGACGCATCTACAGCCCACAGAACCGATCCAAACTGGGTTTATGGATTCCCGGAGTTATCCAAAGCACAGAGACAGGCCATCCGCGAGAGCAAACGTATCGCTAACCCAGGCTGCCACGCAACCGGAATGATCTCTGTTACAGCACCTCTCGTAAATATGGGCATCCTTCCAAAGGATTATCCTGTTACATGCTTCTCCCTCACCGGTTATTCCGGCGGCGGAAAGAAGATGATCGCAGATTACGAGGCAGAGGGAAGAGCTGAGAAACTCTCCGCACCTGGTATCTACGGACTGACACTGAAACATAAACACATCCCGGAGATGACAAAGATGACAGGTCTTACCAGTACACCTGTATTCCTTCCGGTAGTGGATGACTACTACAAGGGAATGGCAAGCACCATCATGCTGCAGAACCGTCTGCTGAACGGACAGCCTACAGCAGAGGAAATCTGCCAGAAGCTGCAGGAATACTATGCGGATGAGCATTTTGTAAAGGTACTTCCTTTTGAGGAGGCAAGACCAACCATCTACGCAAACACTCTGGCAGGTACCAACCGTCTGGAGATTGCAGTTTGCGGTAATGCAGACCAGACAACCATCACAGCACTGTTTGATAACCTTGGAAAAGGTGCATCCGGTGCAGCAGTTCAGAATATGAACATTCTGCTGGGACTGGATGAAACAATCGGTCTCGAGTAGGAGTTGAAGTTATGAGCGCACCATATATTATTACCATCGCCAGAACCTTCGGAAGCGGAGGAAAAACCCTGGGCATCAATCTGAGTGAAGAGCTGGGAATTCCCTGCTATGAAGATCAGATTCTCCGTATGGCATCCGATTACAGCGGCATCAGTGAGCAGATGTTTGCCAAAGTAGACGAAAAGCTGCGAGGTCCTTATATAACAAAAAAACTGGCAGGTTTTCCGGATATCAAACGCGTGGCCCAGCCATCTGAGAGAGATTTCACATCCGATGACAACCTGTTCAGTATCCAGGCAGAGATCATCCGCCAGCTCTCCAATACCGAGTCCTGTATCATCATCGGCAAATGCGCGAGCGTGGTTCTGAAAAACAATCCGAATGTAATCAACATCTTCGTGGATGCAGATGAAGATACCTGCAATGCCAATGTCAGAAGACGCCTGTGCGTCAACCGCTCTGAGGCGCAGAAACTCATCGACAAAACCGACAAATATCGTTCCGACTATTTCCGCTACTATTCCGGTGGACTGGAATGGAAAGATCCAAGAAATTACGATCTGATGATCAACAG
>JAKSRN010000155.1 GCA_024403585.1 Lachnospiraceae bacterium
CATCCGCCTATGAGCGGTTTCTTAAAAAAGGAGGATTTGGTTATGGCAAAACGTATTATTGCAATCAGCAGACAGTATGGAGCAGGTGGACATTCTCTGGCCGCTTTATTATCTGAGAAACTCGGAATTGAGTATTACGACCAGGATCTGATCAAGGAAATCGCTGAGAAATCAGGATATTCTATGGAGACAGTTGAGGATCAGGGAGAGCAGATGGAAACAGGAAGTGCATTTCTGAATGTATTCCGAAGCAATCGTTTTGAGACCAATAAGCAGGAGCAGATCTGGGATGCTACAAAAACAGTGATCCGTCACCTGGCTGACAAAGAATCCTGTATTATTCTTGGCCGTTGTGCCAATTATGTGCTTCGTAACAGAGAGGATGTAATCTCCGTTTACCTCCATGCAGATCCGGAGACTTGTGCAGAAAGACTCTATGCGAAGACAGGTACAAAGCCGAGTGAGGCAGAGATGAAGAGGGTAGATAAGCGACGCGCAGCTTTCTATCAGTATTATACTGACTGGGAGTGGAATGATGTGAATGGTTATACCATCAGTCTGGATACCGGAAAGATCAGTATCGAGCGTTGCGCAGATATTATTATGGAGCTTTTTAAGGAAGATGAGCAGTAGAATTCTCGGATTGGATTATGGATCTAAAACAGTAGGCGTTGCGGTGACAGATGCTTTGGGCTGGACAGCCCAGGGTGTAGAGATCATCCGCAGAAAACAGGAAAGCAAGACCAGAAAAACACTGGCACGGATAGAGGAACTGATTGAACAGTATCAGGTGACCGAGATCGTTCTTGGATACCCGGTTATGCTCTCCGGTGACGAGGGCGTGCGAGTGGAGATGTGCAAACTTTTCAAGGCGGATCTGGAAAGACGAACCGGCCTTCCCGTTACCTTCTGGGATGAGCGCCTCACAACCGTGGAAGCCTATGAGATCATGACAGAGCTTGGAATCCCTAAAAAAGACTGGAAAGAATATGTGGATATGATCGCTGCACAGAGGATTCTGCAGGGATACCTGGATTATCAGGAAGAGCAGAAGAAAAAACAGGAGACCCTGAAAGAACTGGGGATTCTGGAATGAAGCAGAGGACCATGCACAAAAATGGAACGTTTCACTATTCTGTGATCCAGGGCTTTTTCTGGATGGCGTACTGTGCAGGAACGGGGTTCAGCAGTACCTATCTTTTGAATATCGGCTTTGAGAATGCGGAAATTGGCATTCTGATCGCCCTTTCAGGACTTCTGGCAGCTTTTCTGCAGCCGACTCTGGCCGGCGTCATTGATCGTTCCGGTAAAAGAAAACTGAAACCTGTGATCTTCGGGGGAATCCTGACAGCTTCCCTTTTATCTGCAGTGATCCTGCTTCTGCCAAAGGCACTCTGGCTGCTATCGGGAATCTGTTTTGCCGGTAATCTGACGGTGATGCAGCTTTTGATTCCGCTGGTCAATTCCCTTTCCATCTGCGGAAGGGAGAGCAGATGGATCAATTTTGGCTTTGCCAGAGCAATCGGGTCACTGACCTATGCAGGGGCGTCTTACTTACTTGGAATGCTGATCTCCGGACTGGGGCTGGAAGTACTGGCCTGGATGAGGATCCTGTCCTTTGCGGCAATGACTGTGAGTCTGGCAGCATTTCCGATTCGATACACACAGGAAGAGAAGAAGGGAAAAGAACATGAGAAGACCGGTTTTTTCTCCCGTTACCCGGGCTTTCCGGTGATGATGGCAGGTTGCTTTCTTCTCTATCTCTGTCATTCCTTTCTTACATATTATAATTATCAGATTGTTCTCACTAAGGGCGGCAACGAAGAGACCTATGGTGTGGTGATCGCTCTGGCGGCAATGCTGGAGCTGCCTGTCATGTTTGGCTTTGCAGGAATGCAGAAAAAAGCATCAGCAGCGGTCTGGTTCCGTCTCTCGGGACTGGGCTATTTCCTGAAGGCGCTTGGCTGCCTGCTTTCAGCAAATATGACGGCCTATTATGTTGTGCAGATCTTTCAGATGACTGCCTGGGCCTTGATCTCCGTTGCGTCGGTAAGCTTTGTAAAAGAAGTGACAGCTCCGGAGGATTCCACCAGAGGTCAGGCATACATCACCTTGTCTTATACGGTAGCCATGGCGGCGGGCTCCTTAAGCGGCGGCTTTCTGTTGCAGCTGATGGATGTACCGACCATGCTGGTCTGTGCGGTGGCATTTGCGGCAGCAGGAACGATGATCCTGTCACTGGGGATCCGTAAAGTCAGTGAAAGACTTTCTTCTATATAAATGTACATGTGCTGTGGAACAGAGATGTTCCGCAGCACTTTCTTTTTGATTGTATTTGAAAAGATACAATCCCTGCTTTTGAAAAATGCAGACTTATGGCTTGACATTTATCAGGGGAAAAGATAAAATAATCGAGCATGTGTGAGGATTCAGGTCCCATCATGCAAAAAAGTATAGTATTATACAGCCGTATCAAAGATTAACAGGAGGTAAAAGGAATGCCAACATTTAACCAGTTAGTTAGAAAAGGCCGTGAGACTTCTGTAAAGAAATCTACAGCACCTGCTCTCCAGAAGAGCTTTAACTCTCTGAAAAAGAAATCCAGCGACATGTCTTCACCACAGAAACGTGGAGTATGTACAGCTGTAAAAACTGCTACACCTAAAAAACCTAACTCAGCTCTTAGAAAGATCGCCAGAGTACGTCTTTCTAACGGTATTGAGGTAACATCCTACATCCCAGGTGAGGGACACAACCTGCAGGAGCATAGCGTTGTTCTGATCCGTGGTGGTAGAGTTAAAGACCTGCCAGGTACAAGATATCACATCATCCGTGGTACTCTCGATACTGCAGGAGTTGCTAACAGAAAACAGGCTCGTTCTAAATACGGAGCTAAGAGACCTAAAGTTAAAAAATAATTGACAGCATAAAAAATACAAGTCGATTGAACTTTTAATATAGATTAGTAATTTTTGTATCAATATGGTAATTGCAAATCGGTTATTCCAACCTGTACGGCTGTGGGTGATAGAGAATTTACCGGTGCAGACACAATGAGACACCATAGTGAGTACCTAAGATCTAATCGACCATGATTAAGGAGGGAAGTATCGTGCCACGTAAAGGACATACTCAGAAAAGAGACGTTTTAGCGGATCCGATCTACAACAGCAAAGTTGTAACCAAACTGATCAACAACATCATGCTTGATGGAAAAAGAGGAGTTGCTCAGAAGATCGTTTACGGCGCATTCGCTAAAATCGAAGACAAAACAGGAAAACCTGCACTTGAGGTTTTCGAGGAAGCTATGAACAACATCATGCCAGTTCTTGAGGTAAAAGCAAGACGTATCGGTGGAGCTACATACCAGGTTCCAATCGAGGTTAGAGCTGACAGACGTCAGGCTCTGGGTCTTCGTTGGCTGACAATGTTCTCCCGCAAGAGAGGCGAGAAAACAATGGTTGACAGACTTGCTAACGAGCTGCTGGATGCTATGAACAACACAGGCGCTTCCGTTAAGAGAAAAGAAGATATGCATAAGATGGCAGAGGCTAATAAAGCATTTGCTCATTACAGATTCTAATTAGGAGGATCAAACTTTGGCTGGAAGAGAATATCCATTAGAGAGAACCAGAAACATTGGTATTATGGCTCATATCGATGCAGGTAAAACTACTCTTACAGAGCGTATCCTGTATTATACCGGTGTTAACTACAAAATTGGAGATACTCATGAAGGTACAGCTACCATGGACTGGATGGCTCAGGAGCAGGAGCGTGGTATCACTATCACATCTGCTGCTACCACCTGTCACTGGACTCAGACCGAGAATAACAAACCTAAAAAAGGCGCTCAGGAGCATCGTATCAACATCATCGATACTCCAGGACACGTTGACTTTACTGTAGAGGTAGAGCGTTCCCTTCGTGTACTTGACGGTGCTGTAGGTGTGTTCTGTGCTAAAGGTGGTGTAGAGCCACAGTCTGAGAACGTATGGCGTCAGGCTGATACCTATAATGTTCCACGTATGGCATTCATCAACAAGATGGATATCCTGGGAGCAAACTTCTACGGGGCAGTAGATCAGATCAAGACTCGTCTTGGAAAGAACGCTATCGTTCTTCAGCTGCCAATCGGTGCAGAAGATTCCTTCGTAGGTATCATCGATCTGTTCGAGATGAAAGCATACATCTATAATGATGACAAGGGTGATGACGTTTCCATCACAGATATCCCAGAGGATATGGCTGATGACGCAGAGCTGTATCATACAGAGCTGATCGAGAAGATCTGCGAGCTGGATGATGAGCTGATGATGCGTTACCTTGAGGACGACATCCCATCTACAGAGGAGCTGAAAGCTGCTCTTCGTAAAGGTACTTGCGAGTGTACAGCAATTCCTGTATGCTGCGGTTCCGCTTACAGAAACAAAGGTGTACAGAAGCTCCTGGATGCAATCCTTGAGTACATGCCTGCACCAACAGACATCCCTGCTATCGAGGGAACAGAGATGGATGGAACACCTGCAGTTAGACATTCTTCTGACGAGGAGCCATTCTCAGCTCTGGTATTCAAGATCATGACAGACCCATTCGTAGGTAAACTGGCATACTTCCGTGTATACTCAGGAACCTGCAACTCCGGTTCTTATGTTCTGAATGCAACAAAAGATAAAAAAGAGCGTATCGGACGTATCCTGCAGATGCACGCTAACAAACGTCAGGAGCTGGATAAAGTTTACTCCGGAGATATCGCTGCAGCAATCGGATTCAAGTTCTCTACAACTGGTGATACAATCTGTGATGACCAGCATCCTGTAATCCTTGAGTCCATGGAGTTCCCAGAGCCAGTTATCGAGCTCGCTATCGAGCCTAAGACAAAAGCTGGACAGGGCAAACTCGGCGAGGCTCTTTCCAAACTTGCAGAGGAGGATCCAACCTTCC